>JAZRCU010000133.1:0-1923 GCA_045659965.1 Faecousia sp. | reverse complement strand
GGGAGAATCCGCGTCCATCTTCCGGGCGATTTCCAATGCCATTCAGGTGTCGAAGCTCTACTGGCGCCATGTGGACTCCACCGCTGCCCCCCTGAGCTTTGAAGAAGCCTTCTATCTTGCTACCCTTGGCGGCGGCGAGTTCTTTGGGGATGTGGGCAGCTTCCTGCCGGGCTATGCCTTTGACGCAGTGGTGCTGGAGGACGCACCTCTGAACCCCCTGCACACCCTCAGCCTCCCTCAGCGCCTGGAGCGGGCAGTGTATCTGGAGGCAGACGGGAAATACCTGCGGGAAAAATATGTGGACGGAAAGCGTGTGGTTGGCGCCTAAGGAAAGCGGTATGAATAAATTGACAAAGACGAAATGGATCGTTTTCATTACAATAGGAATCATAGTGCTGACTGTGATCGGTGCTTTGACTGTCTCGTTCCTGATTTCAGGAGTATCCCATAGAAAGCCGATTCCAATTTTAAGCCAATACAATATCAGCTTTTGCGACAGTCCCTTTGTGGTTCAATGTAAGACGGATACGGAATGGACGAACACCAGTGCGTCACAAGTCTCCCCACAGCGATTCTGCGATGCAAGCCTTGAAATTTTGGGAGAGCAGGCTGACACCACATGGGTTTTTCATAAGGACAGGCTGACAGAACTAACCATGTCGTTTCAGCTTGAGAATGCCGAAGAAGCTGACGCATTCAGCGACCGGATCGAGCAAATCCTTTTGGACGAATACAGCAGCAAAAAGCACTTCTTTCACGAAGAAGACGAAGATGGCAGCATCAGCATTGGCCTCAACTATGGTGCAACCATATTGGAGTACACGATAACTTGCAGCGGCAACACTGTGAGAGTAAACTGTCTTGATTTTTGGTAGGCGGATAGGGTTGCGAATAACGATTAAAAAACGCGCCTTGGGAACGCGCAATGTCCCAAGGCGCTTTTTATGCACTCTGCTTGTATTTTTCTGTTAGCTTAAAGACAAAAATATGACAATTTCCTATATTTTCTTAAAAAAATCATTGACATTGGTAGAAATTCGTGATATTGTATGAATGGAATCATACAACGACATGGAAAGGAGGCATGCTATGAGCTGGACATTTCACGCGGATCAGCCGATTTATCTGCAGCTTCGGCGCTATCTCTCTGAGGCCATCGTCACCGGCGTTTATGCCCCGGGGCAGCGGCTGCCCTCTGTGCGGGAGCTTGCCATGGAAGCGGGAGTCAATCCCAATACCATGCAGCGGGCACTGACGGAGCTGGAGCAGGATGGCCTGATTTCTGCACAGGCCACGGTGGGGCATTTTGTCACCTCTGAGGAGGAGCGGATCCACATGGTACACCGCGCCATGGCAGAGGAAAAGGCGAAGGCCTTTTTAAGCGACATGGCGAGCATCGGCTGCAGCCCTCAGGAGGCAATTGCCCTCTTAGAAAAAATAAAGGAGGAACCCCATGAGCCTATTGGAATGCAGAGCACTGGCTAAGTGCTTTGGCCCTGTCCCGGCGCTGAATGGTATCAACCTTACCATCGAACCGGGCCATATCGTGGGTCTCTTAGGCCCCAACGGAAGCGGCAAGACCACCCTCATCAAGCTGGCCAACGGCCTGCTTACCCCCACACACGGCGAGATCCTGATCTGCGGTATGCGCCCCAGTGTGGAGACGAAGGCACTGGTATCCTATCTGCCGGAGCGCATTGCCCTGCCGGAGCGGATGACCACCGGTCAGGCGGTGAATTATTACGCGGACTTTTTCCCGGATTTCCGCCGGGATCGGGCCATTGAGATGATTTATAATCTCGGTATTGGGGAAAAGCAGCGCATCAAGGCCATGAGCAAGGGCACCAAGGAAAAGCTGCAGCTCATCCTGACCATGAGCCGGGATGCAAAGCTCTACCTTTTGGACGAGCCCATCGGCGGCGT
>JAZRCU010000132.1:0-7766 GCA_045659965.1 Faecousia sp. | reverse complement strand
TTTAACTCTCCTCTGGCTGAAGGTGCAATTGTCGGTACTGCAGTTGGTTACGCACTGTCCGGCGGCCGCGCTCTGGTAGAGTTGATGTACGCTGACTTCATCGGCTGCGCCGGTGACGAAATCTTCAACCAGATGTCCAAGTGGCAGTCCATGTCCGCCGGCATCCTGAAGATGCCTGTTGTTCTGCGTGTGTCTGTTGGCTCCAAGTACGGCGCACAGCACTCTCAGGACTGGACCGCTCTGTGTGCACACATCCCCGGCCTGAAGGTTTGCTTCCCTGCAACTCCTTGGGAAGCTAAGGGCTTGATGGAAACTGCTCTGAAGGGCACTGACCCTGTTGTATTCTTTGAGAGCCAGAGAATTTACGACGTGGGCGAACAGTTCCATGAGGGCGGCGTGCCTGCTGAGCGTTATGAGATCACCATTGGTGATACCAACAAGGTCCGCGACGGTAAGGATGTCACCATCCTGACCATCGGTGCTGCTCTGTACCGCGCTATGGATGCAGCTAAGATTCTGTCCGAGAAGTACGGCATGGAAGCTGATGTGATCAACCTGCACTCCCTGTCTCCTCTGGATTACACCAACATCGTGGCATCCGTGAAGAAGACCGGTCGTGTTGTTCTGGTATCTGATGCTTGCGCAAGAGGCTCCTTCCTCAATGACGTAGCTAAGACCATCACCGAACTGTGCTTCGACGATCTGGACGCTCCTCCCGTTGTTGTGGGCGCCCGTAACTGGATCACACCTCCTTACGAGTTCGACGAATTCTTCTTCCCCCAGGCAAACTGGATTCTGGACGCTATCCACGAGAAGATCGTGCCTCTGGCCGGTTACACTCTGGAAAACGGCTGTGACGAGGAAGAGACCATCCGCCGCGCAAAGCTGGGTGTGTAAATGGAACTAAGACGGACAGCCAATGCAGGTGTTCTGCTGACGCTGGACGGAGTATCAATTCTTCTGGACGGTGTTTGCCGGGAGGTAAAACCCTACCTGGCAACACCTCAAGAAGAAAGGGAAGCGCTTACCGGGCAATGGCCCAATGTGGTATGCTTTTCCCATGCCCATAAGGACCATTATGACCCTGCTTATGCTGCAGCCTATCAGGCCCAGACAAGCAGGGTCCTTTTAGGCCCTGAGAGCTTGCCGGGGTGCAAAGCGTCCATGAAATCTGCTACCGTAGAAAATGTGACGGTGACTCCGGTGGTCACTCGCCACATAGGCGCAGCAGGGAAGACCACCCAGCATGCAAGCTTTGTGATACAGGGCAGTAAGACGGTTTGGTTTATGGGGGATGCCTCGCCTATGCAGTTTCGGCAGACAGGCCTTGTTCCAGCGCCGGATGTGCTGATCGTGCCTTATGCCTATTGTCTGACCCGGGAAGCTTGGGATTTGACTCGGAAATGGAATCCTGGCTGCGTGGTGCTTTTGCATATGCCGGCGCGGGAAGATGATCCCATTGGCCTGTGGCAGGAAGTAAACAGGGTGCTGGGGAATGATTTTGGCGCGCTGCTGTGTTCTATGGAAATGGGTCAAACAATAAGTATTTAACTATGACAAAGTAAAATACCTGTCTTTTTGCATCAAGTGTGACGCTCTATTTACGGAGCGTCACTTTCTTGCTTTTTGCTTGTTTATCCTAGAAATTTCCTTGATTTTCCTTATGAATTGCATTACAATATATTTGTAAGTTTTTGCGCATTTTACAAGCGAGGTAAGTGTTATGAAGAAAAAGATACTGGCGCTGCTGTGTGCGCTGTCTGTGTTGGCAGGCCTATTGGCGCTGACTGCGGCAGCAGCTACACCGGAAGAAGAATACTTTATGGTGGGCTACGCTAGGGTGGACATTAATCCGTATGAAATGGATGCCAACGGCAATATCGTAACATCCAATTACAGCGGGAAAACATATCAAAATATTATGCCTGTGCCTTTGCGCGGCTTGGGTAGTTCTGCCAGTCGTCTGGCATACGGCTATCTGATGGATGATAATGGCGATGGCGTGGTTAACGGGGATGACGGATTGGCGCTGACCTGTATTGCCATTACGGACAGTTATAATAATACGATCTTGTTTTTTACCATGGACGCCATCGGTGACATGGGTCATACTTCCTTGGCCAGAAATGCCATTGTAACAGAGTTAGGTGCAGAGTATGGCATTACTGCAGATCGGATCATGGTTTCTGGCACCCATGCACATAGCAGCGTAGATCTGACTGCACTTTCAAAAAGCCTGTATAGTGATACAACTGCAGATGTAACAGTTAAGAAGTATGTTACCTTGTATGGTAGTTACGGATATGAAAAAAGTGTCGAAGTTGCTGGCCGAACTGCTTTTGATTGCTTGAATACATGGCGTGAGCGTCTGACAGGTTATTCAAAGGTAGTAGAAACAGACGAGAGCGGCGCAATTACGAAGTTTGAAGATAAGTATACAAAATCAGATAACTACTTTGTTCAGGCGGCAGAAGCAGCGCTGAAGGATCGGTCTGTAGCAACAGTAAGCAAGGGGCAGATCGAGGCGGATGAATCCGGCGTAAAAAATGCGGACAAGATGAACTTTGTTCGCCATTATGTCAAAAAAGATTCCGCTAATAGCAATCACTTTGTCATGGATTCCTATTCTAACACCAATGTTGCAGGTGTGATCCAAGGACATATTGCCGAGGCAGATCAGACCTTACATGCGATCTCTTTTAGCTTTGATAACAGCAATAAGGAGCCTATTGTTTTAGTTAACTGGCGTAATCACCCCCAGTTTAGCTCCAGCGCAGCGAAGTACATTGTCAGTTCTGACTACATTAGCGCTTACCGCTATCAAATGAAAACCTCCGGCTACCGTGCTGCTTTCTTCCAAGGAACAGGCGGCAATACACAGCCTACCAGTAGAATTGATAGCGAAAACTGGACCAGTTCCGGTTTAAACGGTGTGCATCAGTATGGCAAGACCCTTGCAGATGTGACAAAGGTATGCTTGAAGAATAACATGAAGACGGTTGCGGCAGGCGAGGTCCAGACAATGCAGAAAATTTACGCAGCAAACCGTGTAAATTATTCTCAGGTGAAATATAATGCGGCTTTAGCTGCCATTGAAAAAGGGGAGTATCCTTACACATACAAGGATCCTAATACCGGTGAGGCTGTTTGTATTACCTGTGATTCTCAAGCCTCTAAAATCAAAGAGCATTATGAAAATTATAATGTTAAGAATGTAAAAACCATCAATTTGGAGATTGATGCCATTTTGATTGGACCGGAGATTGCGATCGTTACTTGTCCCGGTGAGCCTTTTGACCGATACTCCCTGCAGGCAGCTGCAGATGTCAAGGCCTTGTGGAATGACGATAAGACTGCGGTTACATATAGCGAATACTACGCAATTGCCAACAAGTATAATGACTGGGATAATCTGGCGAAGGTTGCCAACGCCCAGTACGGTGAGCCGTTGATCTTCGGCTATACCAATCAGCATATCACCTACATTCCCAATGCACTGGCTTACAACTATAACGCGGAGCATCCGGAACTATACTCCACCAACAGCTACGGAAGCTTTATGACCCCGTTGGCAGAAGGTGAAGGCGAGAAAATGGTTGCCAATTTGGCAACTATGCTGGATCAGATTCTCCGCAGAGAACGCACATATTGCGAACACTGCAAGAAGGATGTTTCATGGCATTTGTTGAATGATTCCGGTTTTGTTGGAAGCTATAATCATTACTATTTGACCGATGATTATGCCTTGTCCTCCCAGATGAAACTGGTAGGCAGAAATATCTGTCTGAATTTGAACGGATATACCTTGACGGCTGCAAACCGTGTTTTTGTTGTACAAGATCAATCGGAACTGAACATTATGGACAGCTCTGCGGAAAAAAACGGTAAAATAGTAGGTGTTGGCGCGAAAATGAGCGGCGGCGCAATTTCTGTTGATGCTGGCGGTGTGGTCAATATTTACGGCGGTGAGATCTACTGCGATAACGCAGTGGAAAACTCTGCCTTTGGCGGTGTTATTTACAGCAACAAAGGCGCAATCAATATTTATGGCGGTCAGATCACCGGCAGCGGTGCAAACAATAAGGGCGGCGCGGTTTGCTTGGCGGATTCAGAAAGTGTGCTGCGTGTGTACGGCGGTCGGATTACTGCAGGTACAGCAAAGCAAGGCGGTGCTTGTGTGGCTTCCAGAAACAGCGATGGTGTTGTGATCTTGGGCGCAGATGCGCAGGTAGATGAGATCGTCTATTTGGCAGCACCTACTGCAGATAACTTCCAGATTGTGACAACGGATGACAGTGATGTATTTTTCGGCAGCGTTGTTTTAAATGCAAAAGATATTGCAGATGGCGCGATTATCGGTACCTGTGCAGCCCAGTGGGCAGCAGGGGA
Source organism: Faecousia sp. (assembly GCA_045659965.1). Taxonomy (GTDB): domain Bacteria; phylum Bacillota; class Clostridia; order Oscillospirales; family Oscillospiraceae; genus Faecousia. Next base: position 3,377 of record JAZRCU010000132.1, on the reverse strand, counting down.
TGCGATTACAATTTCTAATGGCCCAGAAGTCGTTTTGCAAAAAGATGGCAAGTTGGTAGCCCAAGCTAAGATTGGTGGTGTGGCGGCGGTTGTCAATGGCGCGACTGTGACGCCTTATTCCACTTTAGCCAAAGCGATTGCCAATGTAGGTACAGGTTATGTGATTTTGGGTCAGGATGTAGAAACTTTGGAAGTTTCTAAGAATATTATTGTTGACCTGAATGGCAAACACGTCACCAATGCAGTTGCCAATAACGGTGCTACCTTGACCATAAGAGATAGAAAAACTGCTGACGATTATGTTGGCGACCACGTCTATGGCATTGTAGGCAATATCAGCGGCAATGTGGTGGCCATGACCAATTATTTGACAATTGCAGAGGAAACTGGCACATCTTATCATCACTATAGTGTAAAGCTGAAATCAGTGACGTTAAGTACGGAAAGACTGGGCATCTATTACACAGGCGAATTCCTGGGTGATAACATGGTGAAAGAGGCGGTAGATACTTTGGGTATTGCCTTGAATATTTCCGAGATTCCTGATGAGAACAATATGGAGCCGCGTACCTATTCAGTTTTCTCTAATGAGTCCTTTGGCGGTGAAAGTCCCAGTACGATTTTGCTGAACATTATGAAACCGGAAAGGGATGTGGCTGCCAATACAGCCAACGCAAATATAGCGATCTATGGCCGTCCATACATGAAGCTGAAAGATGGAAGATTGCTGTTTGGCGATGCTGCTTCTTATAGCTTGAAGGGATTGACTGAATTGGTATCCAAGGATGCATGGGAAAGCCTTGATGACGAGCAGATTTCTGGCTTGGTCGAGATTTACCGACAGTATAGCGCTGTAATGAGTAGTTGGGACATCGAAAATATCAAAAATGCCTATGGGCAGCTGGTTGGTAAATAATTTAAGAAATTTCCGAATTTCTTGTAAAAACCTACTAAATCATATGTAATTTGTGCTCCGGAAATAAAATTATTTCCGGAGCACATTTTTTTGAATTAGTGTAATGCAATTTCCTTATAAAATATCTTTGTTATTTCTTGATTTTTCCAGAGATTTACACTACAATATACGTGTGATATTTTGCGAATTTTTCCAAAAGCGAGGTATGTATTATGAAGAAAAAATTGTTAGCGATGCTTTGCGTCCTATCTGTGTTGGTAGGCGTATTGGCAATGTCCGCATCGGCAACTATACCGGAAGAAGAATACTTCATGGTGGGTTATGCTATGGTGGATATTAACCCTTATGAAATGAATGAAGAGGGAGAAATTGTAACCATCACAGGAAAAAGTGGATTCGGTGGTTCCAATGAAACATACCACTCCATTATGCCTGTGCCTATGCGTGGTACCGGCTCTTCTTCCACACGGTTAGCGTATGGCTACTTGTTAGATGATAACGGTGATGGAAAGGTCAATCAGCAGGATGGCTTGAAGCTGACCTGTATTGCCATTACTGACAGCCACGATAACACGATCCTGATGTTTACTATGGATGCCATTGGCGACATGGGACATACCGCTTTGGCAAGAGCTTCTATTGTGGAAGAACTGGGCGAAGAATATGGCATTACTGCTGACCGAATCATGGTTTCCGGCACCCACGGCCATAGCGGTGTTGATCTGACAGCCCTGTCAAAGAGCTTGTATAATGATACCACCAAAGATGTGAATGTTGAGAGATATACATTGAATAGCACCATCTTTGGCACCTATTTGCAGAAGGAAACTGTAAGTGTTGACGGCCAGACTGCTTTTAATGCTTTGAATACATGGCGTGAGCGCTTAACCGGCTATAAGAAGATCGTTCAGACAAGCGGCCGCAATGAAGACGGAACATATGTATATACAAAGTATGAGGATCAGTATACAAATCCTGACAACTATTTTGTTCAGGCAGCGGAGCTGGCTTTGAAGGATCGCGCTGTTGCACACGTAAGCAAGGGCCAGATCGAAGCAGATGAATCCGGCGTGAAGAATGCGGACAAGATGAACTTTGTTCGTAACTATGTTAGTGTGAATAACACAGATGGTACATACTTTGTTAAGGATGGCCATTTTAACAAGGCCGTTGCAAACAGTGAAGTGAAGGGTCATGTTTCTGAAGTAGATCAGACTCTGCACACCATTACTTTTGCCTTTGAGAATAGCGAAAAGCAGCCTATTGTTCTGATAAACTGGCGCAACCATCCTCAGTTTGCATCCAGCGCAATGAATAAGGTAATCAGCTCTGACTATATCAATGCCTTCCGTTATCAGATGGGGTTGAAGGATAATGGTGGCTACCGCGCTGCGTTCTTCCAGGGCACCGGCGGCAATACCCAGCCTTACGGCAGTATGGATGGAGAATCCTGGGCAAAGAATGATAAGGTATCGGATGTACATACCTACGGCAAGCTTTTGGCTGATGTGACCAAGGTTTGTTTGGCGAATAACATGGCTCCTGTTGCAGCAGGAGAGATCCAGACCATGCAGAATATTTATGAGGCAAACCGTGTCACTTACTCTTGGAATGTAGAGGAAGTGGTAAATGCGGCCTTGGCTAATGCAAAGCGGATCGAGGAAGAGAAAACAAAAGAGGCAGCTTGGCCTTATCAGTATACGTATACCGATGAGAACGGCGAAACTCAGACCGACTGGATCTTAAATGAAAACCATGCATCCAGAATTCTGACACATTACAAAAACCAAAAAGCAAAGCTGACCATGGAGATCGACACCATTTTGATTGGACCCCAGATTGCCATCGTCACTTGCCCTGGTGAGCCTTTTGATCGCTATTCCTTGGATGCTGCGGCTGAAATCAAAGCCAAATGGGAGAATGGCGAAACAGTTACATGTGAAGATTATCAGGAAACTGCCAATAAATATAACGATTGGGAAAAGCTGAATACATACAACAGTGAAACCGAACTGGGCATCCATAATGCGCAGTATGGTGAGCCGTTGATCTTCGGTTATTCCAACCAGCATGTCACCTATATTCCCAATGCTCTGACATATCATTACAATACAAATATTTCTGAAAGCTACGCTACACAGAGCTATGAAAATTACATGACTCCTCTGGCAGAGGGTGAAGGTGAGCGGATGGTTGCAAATATGGCAACTATGCTGGATCACATGGTCAACAACAAGGACGCAAAATGCACACACTGCAACAAGCTTGTTGTTTGGCGTTCCTTGGATGAAACTGGCCTTGTGGATGGCTACGACCACTATTATTTGGAAGAGGATACCAACATCAAGCAGATCAGCATAAATGCCGGCAAGAATATCTGCCTGAATCTGAATGGCTGCACCTTAACTTCCACAGGTCGTGTATTTGATCTGAAGGCCAAGGCAAAGCTGAATATTATGGA
>JAZRCU010000131.1:0-2091 GCA_045659965.1 Faecousia sp. | reverse complement strand
TGTCAAAGGCCAGATCTTCCCAGTTTTCGCCATCCTCTGTAAAGTGGATGCCGCCTTCGTAGGTTTCGATCCGGGTGCGCTCCACGATGTCAGACAGGAAGCCATCCTTGGCATTGCAAACACCACGGGCCACAGAGCCGTATTCTGTGACGCTGTTGCCCAGCATATAGCCTACCATGCAGAAGTCCTTTTCGGTCCGGGCAGGATCTGCCAAGTACTCATAGATCACCTTGAATGCAGACTTGCCATAGTAGTCATCAGCATTGATAACTGCAAAGGGTGCGCCGTCGATCTCGTTACGGGCGCAAAGCACTGCGTGGCTGGTGCCCCAGGGCTTTACACGGCCTGCGGGGATGGTGTAGCCGGCGGGCATCTTCTCCATCTCCTGAAATGCGTAACGGATCTCCATGGGGCACTTTTCCAGCCGCTTACCAACGGTCTGCATAAAATCCTCACGGATGGCATTTTTAATAATGATCACAGCAGTTTCAAAGCCAGCCTCATGAGCATCAAACAAAGAGTAGTCCAAAATAGCCTCGCCTTGGCTGCCCACAGGGTCAATCTGCTTCAGACCACCGTAACGGCTGCCCATACCGGCTGCCATTACCACAAGAACAGGTTTCTTTGCCATAATAAATCCTCCAATTTTTTCTTGTCATGTTTCCAGTATACTGGAAAACGCCTTAAAATGCAAGATAAATTCCATTATCGACACATACATCCTGCTTTTTGATTTTTTTCCATGCAAATTCCTGTGTCAATTCCTGCAAGCTAATGGGATCATTTTTATCAAGAAGCCCGGCGGTGTGACCCAAAAGACCCAAAAGCTGATAAGGGGTCAGCCGTTTCCGAATTTCTCCTAAGTCCAGATCCTGATCCCGTTTACTCAGCCGCCGCCCATCGGGGGCAAGGAGCAAGGGCACATGGCCATAGGTTGGATGAGAAAAGCCCAGAAGCGACTGCAGATACATCTGCCGGGGCGCAGAGCCCAGCAAATCCACCCCCCGGACTACTTCCGTAACTCCGGCAAGACCGTCATCTACTGTCACCGCCAGCTGATACACATGGACCCCATCGGCCCGGCGGACCACAAAATCGCCGCAGTCTTTTGCCAAATTCTGGCAAAACTCCCCGAAGCAAAGATCCTGCACCACATATTCTTCCTCCGGCACCATCACCCGAAGCGCTCCGGGTCGGCCAAAGGCAGCCTGTTCCTCTTGGGTTAAATCCCGGCAGCGGCCGTCATAAATATATGTGCCGTCGGCAGCGTGGGGGGCATTGACGCTATGCAGCTGGCTACGGGTGCAGAAGCAAGGATACACCAGCCCCTTATCCTGCAAGATCTGCAGATATTGGTCATAGACCGCCCCTTGCTTAGACTGCTGAGTGGTTTCTATATCCCAAGTAAGGCCCAGCCATTGCAGATCCTCTCGCAACACTTGGGCAAAGGCATCGGAGGTCCGCTGGGTGTCTAAGTCCTCCATCCGCAGCACCATAGCCCCCTGTTTACTCTTTACAGAAAGCCAAGCGATTAGCGCCGCAAACACGTTGCCTAAGTGCATCCGCCCGGAGGGAGTGGGGGCAAAGCGGCCGATATGTTCCATAACATCACCTCATTTTGTATATCATAACACAAAAACCTCTTCTTGTCAGCCACAATTTGTCCACCTTAGGCAGTCATTTGCCCTTGACAACAGGATACCCCTGTCCTATAATGGACAAATACATACTTACGAAAGGAGTTTATACTATGGACAAAAATATTCCCTACAAAATCTATTTAAGCGAAGAGGAGCTGCCTCGGGCATGGTATAACCTCCGTGCCGACATGAAGCAAAAACCTGCCCCCCTGTTAAATGCGGCTACCTTAGAGCCTATGACTGCCAAGGAGCTGGAGCAGGTGTTCTGCAAGGAACTTGTCCGTCAGGAGTTGGACGAGGAAAACCCTTGGTATCCCATTCCCGAGGACATCCGCAATTTCTATAAGATGTATCGGCCTGCACCCCTGATCCGCGCCTACTGCCTAGAGCAGAAGCTGGGCACACCGGCCAAGATCTACTATAAGTTTGAGGGCAACAACACCTCCGGCTC
>JAZRCU010000130.1:0-1631 GCA_045659965.1 Faecousia sp. | reverse complement strand
CCGGCTCCTCGCCGCAGGCGCAGAGAGAAAGGCACAGCAGCGCCGCAAGAATAAAAGCTATTGTTCTTTTCATTTTCTTACCTCTTCTTGAAATATTTGGTAAAAGGAATGATAGCACATCTGCCATAATATGGCAATCAGATTTTGGCGGGCGGATCCGAACTGCCGGATGAGCCGCAGCGGCATTTCCTCACATAACTTTCTGCTTTTGCATCCGCTTTCATAGCACCTTGCTTTTACCCAGCTGCTGTGTTATGTTGAATTCAGAAATATATTTCTGAAACGGGGATGGCTAATGAAATACAGGCATTTGACGCTTATTTTTGTTTTTCTTCTGGCATTGGCGCTGACTGGCTGCGCCTGCAGCCACGAATGGACCGAGGCGGACTGCGTAAATGCGCAGATCTGCACAAAATGTCAGGAGACCGGTGCGCCAGCACTGGGGCACATCTGGCAGGATGCCACCTGCACAGAGGCGCAAATCTGCTCCCGCTGCGACGCCACACAGGGCGAGGCGCTGGGACACAATTACGGCGAATGGAATTTTGGCGAAGACCAGATGGCCCACACCTGCAGCATCTGTGCCTTTGAAGAAAGCGCAGATATTGATCGGGAGCTGTATTTGGAAACTCTGTTGCCCGGTTACTGGGATTTGTTCGGCATGTATGATGACACGGGATTTGTTCAGGCAAGCCGGCTGACATTATACGGAATTGGATTCCATTTTGGAGAAAACAGAAGCGCTACTTTCAGCATGCCGCAAAAGGGTGCTCAGCAGCTTACATGGAGCTTCGACTCCTATAAGCTTGAAGACGGATACGACAACTATTACTTCACCCTGACAAGCGAAGCGACCACCTATCCCATGTGCCTGCGTCTCAATCGCTCAGGAGATCTGAACACGCCAGAAAAGGAGCTCATCCTTATTTCCGGTCAATTGCTCATGTTCAGTCAATACGATGATCTTAGATATGATCTTGTTGGTGATTGGGGTACCGCATACGACCAATGGGCCAACATATTGGGCACTCTGGGCAATTGGCTCACATTCCGGGATGACCGGACTGTAATCGGCAATCTGAATGGCACTGTGGATGGCATATGGCATGTGGTGCCCGTCTTTACTGTCAACTTGCGCAGCCCCTCCGAGTATATTATTATGATCGAAAACAATGCCGGCGGCGAACCGCAACTGCTCAAGGGCACGCTGTCCACCTCCAGCGGATACAGTCTGGATTTCACAATCGGTCGCTCCCTCCAGAGTTTTACACCCATATATGAGAAAGCACTGGAGCAGGTTAAAATTGCAAACACCATCCATCTCGGCACATGGACCTCTACAGAAGTCCGATATCAGGGCAAAACAGAACGAACTACCTCCGAATACTCTGTCACCTTCAATGACGATGGCACCTTTACCGCTAACCTTGGCAAGGAGCTTAGCGGCACATGGGGAGTGCGGGATATTTCGGATGCAGGCGATAAAATCTGGACCAACGGAAATGACAGCCCCACTTATATGTATTATATGCTCGTGGATGGCCTCCGTGAAATCTACTGTGAAGTGGACGCTCGGATGGATAGAAAGCACTTTATCATCCATAATTTTGAGCTGATGGATGGAAGGCAGA
>JAZRCU010000129.1:0-1997 GCA_045659965.1 Faecousia sp. | reverse complement strand
AGCATCCGCCTTTGTAACTTGCCCCAGAGCTTCCTTTGTCATACCAAAGAAAGGACCACCGGAACAAGTCAGGATCAGGCGCTTAATTTCTCTGGGATGATTACAGCCCATCAGACATTGGAAGATGGCAGAATGCTCAGAATCAACCGGGATGATTTCCACATCATGCTCCCGGGCAGCCTCCATCACCAATTCACCGGCGCAAACTAAGGTTTCCTTATTGGCCAGACCAATCCGCTTCTTTGCACCGATGGCAGCCAAGGTCGGCTTTAAACCAACCATGCCAACAATGGCGGTGATCACACAATCCGCCTGCTCCATGGTGGCCGCGCGAATAAGACCCTCTTCTCCCCACAGGATCTGAATATCAAGATCCTTCAGTTCTGCCTGCAAGGCCTGCGCAGCTTCTTGGGTGGACATCACCGCAAGCTGGGGACGATAACGTCTGCACTGCTGTGCCATCCGCTCCACATTAGAGCCTGCAGTCAGCGCACAGACAGGAATTTTCAAATTATCAATAATATCCAGCGTCTGCCGGCCAATGGAGCCGGTAGAGCCTAAAATACTAACACACTTTACCATATCATCACATTACGACAGGCAGCAGGAGCAGCAGCACCTCTGCCAAAGGTCCAACAACCATCATAGAGTCAAAGCGGTCCAAAATGCCGCCATGACCGGGGATCAGATTACCATAGTCCTTAATCCCATATTGACGCTTGATCACAGAAAAGCTCAAGTCGCCAAAGACTCCGGCCAGAGAGCCCAGAATGCCATATACTGCAGCAATGCCGTAGTTAACGGACAGATTGCAAAACACATCCAAAATCAGGCCGTAGATCAACATACCAACCACTGCACCCAATACACCGCCCACAAGACCCTCAACTGTCTTTTTAGGGCTAATGGTAGGCGCTAACTTATGCTTACCGAATCTCAATCCAACAAAATAGGCGCCGGTATCAGACAAAAAGGCCAGCACAAAGGGAATGAAGATGTACATGACGCCATTTTCCATAAAGAAAATACGCACCACAGAGCCCAGCAGCAACGGCAGCACCACGCCACCAGCGATGCAGACCGCCACCAACTCAAATTTCATCTTTCCTTGGGATGCCATCATCTGGGCAAACAAAGCCACCCAAAATGCCACAATGCCAAGCAGCAGCCAGCCGTAGCTGATATTCAGTCCGCACCACAATACGCACCAAAAACCACTGACCATCGTACAAGCAATCAAAGGCATGTGCTTTACTGCCCCGGTACCTGCCAGCAATTCATAAGCGCCAATGGCTGCCATCAAGGCAAATAGCACCGCCGTGCACACCTTAGGTGCAAACAGCACCACCGCCAGCAGCAACGGCAGCAGCACAACTGCTGCAATCACTCTTGTTTTCATCTTACACGCCTCCAAACCGACGATTTCTGCTATGATATTCCGCAATTGCTTGGTCTAACTCCTTTGGGCCAAAGTCCGGCCAGAGCACATCCATAAACACATATTCAGAATAAGCAGACTGCCACAGCAGGAAGTTGCTGGTACGCTTTTCTCCGGAGGGGCGAATGATCAGTTCCGGATCCGGAATATCAGCAGAATACAGATAGGAAGAAAGCAGATCTTCTGTCAGCTCACCCGGTACGTATTTGCCGGAGGCTACATCTTCTGCAAAAGACCTGGCCGCCCGTACCAGTTCATCTCGGCCGCCATAATTCAAGCAGAAATTCACCTGCACATCACCAAAGCCCATGGACTGCTGCTCTGCTTCCACACAAAGCTTCTGCAAATCGGGGCTTAATCGGCTCAGGTCGCCAAAGAACTTAAAACGCACATGATTTTTTGCCATGTCCCTTAAGGCTTCCCGCAGATAATTGCCCAGCAGCTTCATAATGCCGCCAACTTCCTCAGTAGAACGCTTCCAGTTCTCTGTAGAAAACGCGTACACAGTCAAATACTCCACACCTAAGGTGCGGCAGTAGTTTGCGATACGGCGGAAGCT
>JAZRCU010000128.1:0-2802 GCA_045659965.1 Faecousia sp. | reverse complement strand
TTTGCTGGATTATCTCAATTACATGCAGGAACACTTCATCCGAACTACCTGTAGGATCGTCTAATCCCCAATCCTCCCGGTGGGAACAGGGCAGGAACGGACACTGGACATTACATCCCATCGTGATGACCACATCCACCTTCGGAATATCGGACAAGAGCTTGCTATACTGCGTAGCTTCCATATCGATGCCGTGGACTTGCTTCATCAGCCGGACAGCATCCTGGTTGATCTGTGGCTTGGTTTCCGTACCAGCAGAGTAACTTTCAAACACATCGGATGCCAGCTTCTTTCCTAATGCCTCCGCAATCTGACTGCGGCAGGAATTGTGGACACAAATAAATGCTACCTTTTTCATTTCAGCAGTTTTTCCACCTCTGCTGCCTTCAGCACCTTACCGAAAGCGACCACCTTGTCATTGACCACGATGGCAGGCATGGACATGACACCGTATTCCATGACCTTTTCCATATCGGTGATGTACTCCACCTCAATGCCTAGGCCCAGGTTTGCTACAGCCTCCTTGGCGTACTCGAACTGTTGATGGCAAGCCTTGCAACCTGCACCCAAAACCTTGATGCAGCAGATGCCCTCTACGGGTTTTCCGCAACAGGTAGCAGAATCTTCGGCCTTAGAACCACAGCAACAAGTATGTTCTTCCTTCTTGGGTGCTGCGCCGCAGCAGCAAGGTTTTTCTTCCTTCTTCTTGAACAAATTGAACAGTGCCATAATAATTTCCTCCGTTAAATAATAAATCCTTGAATTGCATTAAAGAAATAACCGACGATAATAATACCAACTGTACAGATGGCGACGAAGATACCCAGCAGCTTCGGCTTGATGGCCTTGCGGAGCATGATCATAGAGGGGACGGATAGTGTGGTAACACCCATCATAAAGCTGAGCACCACACCTAGTTGCGCGCCTTTGGCAAGCAGCGCTTCCGCAATGGGGATCGTGCCGAAAATGTCTGCGTACATAGGAACACCGGCGACAGTTGCTAGTATAACGCCGAAGGGATTGTTGCTACCCAAAAGTTTTACAATAAATTCTTCGGGAATCCAGTTGTGAATGAAGGCGCCGATGCCCACACCGACCAGGACATAGGGGAATACCTTCTTCGCGGTTTCCACTACCTGCTCCCATGCATACTTCATTCTGTCCTTAAAATGCAGTTCCTCCTGAGGCATATCCATTGCTTTTCCTTTGCGGATAAACTCCTCGACTTCATTTTCAAGGTGCAGCTTTTCAATCATAGTGCCGCCGATCACGGCAATAACCAAGCCGAGAACCACATAGGCAACGGCAACCTTCCAGCCGAAAATGCTCATCAGCAGTACCAAGCTTCCCAAATCTACCATAGGAGAGGAAATCAGGAAAGAAAAGGTAACACCCAACGGCAGACCGGCGCTGGTAAATCCAATAAACAATGGAATGGACGAGCAGGAACAGAAAGGTGTCACTGTTCCCAGCAACGCAGCAACGCAGTTTGCACCGATTCCTTTGAATCTTCCAAGGATTTTCTTTGTTCGCTCCGGTGGAAAGTAGCTTTGGATATAGGAAATCACGAAAATCAGGATTCCCAACAGTACCATGATTTTGATGGTGTCATAGAAGAAAAACTGAACGCTGCCACCGATGCGGCTTGTAGGATCAAGGCCAACGGCCTCCACGATGATACCAATCAGACGATTCAGCCAGTGCATACCCAAGACCTCTGACTGAAAAAAGTCCCAGGCAGTTTTCAATGTTTCCATAAAAAACTCCTTTCATATTCATATATTCAAAAATATCGATGTTTAGTTTTTAAGAGAAGCCACCTTTTCAGATGGCTCATTTCTCTTTATCTGAGCAACAAGTTTTTGTTGCTTCGCATTGAACGCCCAATGTGAGTTGCTGCTTCAAGAGTTGCATGGCTCTCTCAGCGCCATCTGGATCAATGGAGTAATGCACCCATTTACCCTCTTTGCGGCCTTGAACAACGCCGGAGTCACAAAGAATCTTCATGTGGTGAGAAAGCGTGGACTGTGTAATGTGCAGATCATCCAATAACACGCAAGCGCATTTTTCTCCGCTACGCAGCAGTTCTAGAATACGCAGACGGTTCTCATCACAAAATGCTTTGAATACTCTTGCGTTGTCAACATATTCAGATGCCATTGGGTTCACCTCACATTCAAATTCTTCAATCTATCCATATTATATTCGTCAAATCGAAAAATGTCAATGTGTTTTACAAAAAACAAGTGGCTACTACCCATATTTCAGAGTAGTAGCCGTTGCTGCTTAATTTCTATATTGGGGACAAATCACAGTTTTTTACGTATCCGGCTGGATATTCCGCCCGGTATTTCAACCGTAAGATCACATAGGATCTGTTCGACAAATCTAGCTAATGTTTGTCTAAGAGTATTATAAAATAGAATTGTTACGATTTCTACCATTTTTTCAAAATACTTGCTGGTTCGGCAACAAGCAAAATACCGCCCGCAGGATTATTCCTGCGAGCGGCAATTATCAAACAGATCCCTTCATGCCTTTTTCTTTGGCATTCTTACTGTAGGTTTTCCGGCGCTCTGCGCTATACGGTGCGGTCAGCCGGAAACTCAACCGGCCTTTTTCGATTTCAAAGGTAAGACCTCCTTGCTCATCGTCATCGGTCTGGCGGCAATGATCAGGGTACATGACAGCGAACTTGCTAAGCCGCTTTTTTAGATCTGTATTATGGGTCTGCACCTCAATCAGATTGCTGTATTCATCAAAGTATATGGCAGTTGTTTTCTGCCGTTTGTTAAGTCCTGT
>JAZRCU010000127.1:0-4805 GCA_045659965.1 Faecousia sp. | reverse complement strand
TTACATATCGAAAATATTTTATCACAATGTGTAAAAAAGTCAATGGTTTTTCGCAAAAAGACCCGGTTTCCCGGGTCTTTTACATTAAATTTTCTCTTCCAACCAAGCCTTTAGGGCTGCTCTGCCCTCTTCGCTCATCGGGAAGGTATTGCTGCCTTCCATTTCGCTGAGGGTATAGCACAGATCCCCATGCCAGTATTCTGCAAAGATCTTACTGTTTTCAAAATCCACTTCCTTAGGGGTTGCCATCTCAACCTTCGGCTCGATCCGAAAACGCAGTTTGCCGTAAGATCCGGTAAACACGTTTTTCATGGCAAAGGTGTGCAAGGTAGGAATGAATAATTCTTCCATCTTAGTCCTCCATCAATTCTTCCATCTCATCTAAAAGCTTATCAAACAGAGCAAGGGCCTGATTGATCGGCGCAGCAGATGTCATGTCAACGCCAGCATCTTTTAGTAGATCAATGGGATTTTTAGAGCAGCCGCCAGACAGGAAATTCAAATAATCCTTAACTGCAATTTCTCCCTCGTCCAAAATGCGACGAGACAGCGCAATGGCCGCTGCGTAGCCGGTGGCATACTGGAACACATAGTAATTATAGTAAAAATGGGGAATTCTTGCCCATTCCACGGCAATCTGGTCATCTACCACCATATCAGGTCCAAAATACAGTTCATTGAGCCGACGATACTCCTGACACAACACATCTGCCGTCAGGGTCTGCCCCTCCCGGACCATATTGCCAATGATCATTTCAAACTCCGCAAACATGGTCTGGCGGTAAATTGTACCTTTAAACTGCTCTAAGAAATGATTAATGAGATAGGCCCGTTCCTTTTTGTCCGTGGTTTTCCCCAGTAAATACTCCATCAGCAGCGCTTCATTACAGGTAGAGGCTACCTCCGCCACAAAAATTACATAATCAGCGTCTACAGGAGTCTGATTCATGTTGGAATAATACGAGTGCAAGGCATGACCCATTTCGTGGGCTAAGGTGAATTGGCTATCCAGCGTGCCGTCATAATTTAAAAGCACATAAGGATGCACCCGAGCACCGGCAGAATAAGCGCCACTGCGTTTACCAACATTTTGGTACACATCAATCCAGCGGTTATCAAAGCCCAGCTTCAGCACCTTTTGATAGGCCTCTCCCAAGGGAGCTACCGCTTCAAATACTGTCTTTTTCGCCTCTTCATAAGCAATCGGACGATCTACATCCTGTACCAAGGGGGTATAGATATCATAAAAATGCAGTTTTTCTACACCCAAAAGCTTTTTCCGTAGACGGACATACCGGTGCATTTTATCAAGATTTTCATGCACCGCATCAATTAAATTCGTATATACGCAAACCGGCACACCGGTCGCATCCAAGGATGCTTCCAAGGCACTATTGTATTTTCTTGCCTGGGCAAAGAATTTCAGCTGTTTATTCTGGCCATCCAGCATACCGGCTGCCGTATTCTTAAACTGAGAAAATCCGGCATACAAGTTTTCATATGCACTTTTCCGCAGCTGACGGTCCGGGCTTTGCTGATAAGAAATAAATGTGCCTTGGGTCAGCTTATGCGGCTTCCCTTCCCCATCCACAGCATCTTGGAAAGTCATATCGGAATTTGTCAATGTGCCGTAAAGATTATCCGGTGTCTGCGCCAACTCTCCTGTGGCGGCCAACAGTCTTTCCTCTGCCTCAGATAGCACATGATCTTTTCTCCGTCTAAGTTCTGTGAGTAAGCGGCGGTAACGTTCCAAAGCCGGACATTGGACATAAAAGTCCGCCAAGGTTTCATCCGAGATGGCCATGATCTCCGGAGTCTGGAAACTGGTGGCAGCGTTGATGCTAACCACCTTAGTGATGAGATTGCCGGACATCGCTTGGTAGACGCTATCTCTGGTATCTTCATCAGCCTTGCGCATGGCATAATTGGCCAACCGTTCCACCTTTACATCGCAGTCCTCTGTAGCCTTTAAAAAGTCAAATAAAAGCTGTCCGCTTTCTCCCAGCTTACCGGCATAGCTTTGCAGCTTTTCCTGATCCTTTTCCAGCGTATTGGCCTCTGCATGCCATGCCTCATCAGAAGGATACAGGTCCGTAAGGTCCCAAGTATCATCTATTGGAATTTGATTGCGCTCATATACCCCATTGTAAAAATCCATAAACGCCTCCTGTGTTTTAAAGCGTGTCATAATCTTATAAATCATTATATCATATCCATGAAAAATTGCAATGTAATGCTTGCAATTACCTACCCTTTGTGCTACTGTAGTGCAAGGTGATAATTATGAAAAAGAAATTACAAGGAAGCGCTTTTTTGCTTCTGGCTACAGTGATCTGGGGCTCAGCTTTTGTATCTCAAAGTGTGGGCATGGATCACATTGGACCCTTTACTTTCCAAGCTGTACGTTGTCTGCTGGCCGTAGTTGGCATGCTGCCTGTTGTGGCCGTAGTAGATCATATTCAAAAGCGGAAGCAAAGCTTTTGGCGTCAATGGGCCGATCCTAAACTGTGGAAAGCCGGCCTACTGTGCGGCATCCCCTTGTTTTTAGCATGTAATCTGCAGCAGTTGGCCTTGGTGGATACCGATGCCGGAAAATCCGGTTTCCTTACTGCAATGTATATTATCATTGTTCCCATTATCGGCATTTTCCTGAAAAAGAAAACCACTTTCCTAGTACCCATCAGCGTACTTTTGGCAACTGTAGGGCTGTACTGTCTGAGCTGCGTCGGGGTTACCTCCATCAATGCCGGAGATCTGCTGCTTCTTGGCTGCGCCTTTATGTTTGCCGTGCAGATCACCTTTGTGGATATTTATGTAAATGAAATTGACATTCTGCGGCTTAATACCATTCAGGCGCTGGTGTGTTCTGTGCTGTCAGCAATCGTTATGCTCTTTACAGAAAAGCCCACTTGGTCCGGCATCGCCGCCTGCGCGCTGCCCCTGGCACACACAGGCTTTTTGTCTATGGGTGCAGCGTACACCTTGCAGATCCTTGGGCAAAAGAACTTAGAAACCACAGCCGCTTCCCTGCTTATGAGTTTAGAATCTGTATTTGCCGTTGTGTTCGGCGCGCTGATCTTAGGAGAAACCATGACCCAGTATGAGATCATCGGCTGCGTGCTTCTGTTTGCTGCGGTAATTCTGGCACAAGTCCCTGTAAGACAAAAAACAACTGCATAAAATAATACGCATCCTTTCTTAATGAAAGGATGCGTATTTTCTTTACTTTTTATCCGCTGCAATGATCCGCTTCATGGCTTCGATACCTACCCGGATGGCCCCGGTGGTATCCTCTGTCATAGGTTGGGCCAAACCGGCCTTTTCCCGCTCCTGATTCCACACCGCGTGGAAGCAGCTGCCGCAGCGAACGCCCAAAGCAGCCGCCACAACAAACAATGCCGCAGATTCCATCTCGCTGGCCTTGACCCCCAGACGCTTCCAGCTTTCCCATTTCTGGAGCAGTTCATAATACACCGGGGACTTCTCGGGAGAATGCTGGCCATAGAAAGCGTCTTTACATTGGACAACACCTGTGTGGGTGCGGAAACCCAAATCCTGACTGGCCGCTCTCAGGGCCGCAGTAATGTCAAAATCCGGCACAGCAGGATATTCCATAGGCGCATATTCCATAGAGGTGTGTTCGTAGCGCACTGCGCCGGTAGCCACCACGATATCTCCGGGCAGCACATCCATATGGATGCCGCCGCAAGTGCCGATTCGGATGAAGGTGTCAGCACCAATGGCTGACAACTCCTCCATGGCAATAGAAGCAGAAGGTCCTCCAATGCCGGTAGAGCACACAGAAACAGGCTCACCCAACAATGTTCCGGTATAGATGTTGTACTCCCGATTCATGCCGATATGTCTGGGGTTGTCAAAATAAGAAGCAATCGCCTCGCAACGTCCGGGATCACCGGGCAGGAAGCAATAACGACCTACATCGCCTTCCTTGCAACGAATATGAAACTGCATTCCAATATCTTGCATAATATTCAACTCCTCACATTAAAACAAACTAACCTGACTGGTATCCGGCAGACTGCCAAAGGCCCCAGCCTCTTTAAGCATTTGAATATGGGTCTTGGAAACCTTGGGACAGGCTGCTGCCACTTCCTCGATGGATAGAAAATCTTTGCCCTCTCTGCCTTCCATCAAATTCCACGCCGCATTTTCGCCCAGACCAGAGATGGCCACAAAGGGCGGACGGATCTTTCCATCCTCGATCAGGAATTTAATTGCATGGCTCTTATACAGATCAACAGGCAAGAACTCAAATCCACGCAGATAAAACTCATAAACGACTTCCAAGGTAGTCAGCAGACCTTCATCTTTATCTGTGGCATCCTCATTGTCATCTATGGCTTTGATGTTGGCAATGGCCGCATCCTTACCTGCTGTCATAAGCCCTGCATCAAATCCACCCTTCTGGCTTCTGCGGTAAAAATATGCCGCATAGAAGGCCAAGGGATGATACACCTTAAACCAAGCGATCCGGAAGGCCATCATAACATAAGCCACCGCATGGGCCTTGGGGAACAAGTACTTGATCTTCTTACAGGAGCCGATATACCAATCCGGTACACCTGCGTCCTTCATCTCCTGTTCTGCGCCATCCGGCAGACCCTTACCCTTACGGACGGCCTCCATGATCTTAAAGGCTCGCTTCTCCGGGATACCGCAGCTGATCAGATACACCATAATATCGTCACGACAGCCAATGGTACCACCAACAGTAGCCGTACCGGAAACGATCAGGCCCTTGGCGTTGCCAAGCCACACGTCTGTACCGTGGGAGAAACCAGACA
>JAZRCU010000126.1:0-3322 GCA_045659965.1 Faecousia sp. | reverse complement strand
GATATGTACAACATCGTCGGTTTCGGCATCGTTACCCTCAAAGGGTAGACCGAAATCCTCCAAAAGACCCAGACGGAAGCCGTCTGTTGCCTTGGGGTCGGTGTCGATTAGGATCTCGGGCCACTGGGTCATCATGTGCAGATACTTTTTCAGCTCTTCAGCGGCAAAGCTCAGCACATGATCGTCCCGCATTTTATGAATATGATAGATCAGTGCCATAGGGGTCACTCCTTATTTTGTGCCGAAAATACGGTCGCCTGCATCGCCCAGACCGGGGATGATATAGGCATGCTCGTTCAGCTTTTCGTCCATAGCAGCCAGGTAGATGTCTACATCGGGATGGGCTTCCTGAACGGCCTTTACACCCTCGGGGCAGCCGATGATGTTCAGCATAGCGATCTGCTTGCAGCCGTGCTGCTTCAAAAAGCTGATAGCGGCAACGGCGCTGCCACCGGTGGCCAGCATGGGATCAACCACAAAGACGTGGCGGTTTTCAATATCTTCGGGCAGCTTGCAGTAGTATTCCACAGGCATATGGGTCTCGGGGTCACGGTACAGACCGATGTGACCGACCTTTGCAGAGGGAATCAGATTGACCATCTGGTCCACCATGCCCAAACCGGCACGCAAAATAGGCACGATGGCCATCTTCTTACCGCTGAGCATCCGGCACTTGGCAACGGCAACGGGGGTCTGGACATCTACTTCCTTGGTGGGCAGATCACGGGTGGCTTCGTAGCACATCAGGCCTGCGATCTCACCGATCAGTTCCCGGAATTCCTTAACACTGGTTTCTTTGTTACGCAGGATGGCCAGCTTGTGGCTGATCAGGGGATGGTCGAACACATGTACTTTGCTCATAATGATTCTCCTTGTTTTTCTTTTTCTTCTCTTGCCAGGCGTTCTCTTTCTGCCTGGGATAACCTTAGGTAATTGGGGGTAAGCGTAGCGGCATCTGCCGGGATTCCTTGGTTAAATTGCTGCCAGGCGGCCAAGGCCACGCCGGCGGCTCTTTGGTGGCGGCGGTGCTCCGGAGGCAGATGTAACTGGCAGCAGGTGTCTGCCAGGGTGCGGTAGGTAAGCTCCGCGCCGTCACCTACCAGATACACAGGCTCGGTGATCTTTAAAAGATCCTGAGATAGATCCTCAAGAGAAATGGCCCGATCCTCTGTGATCCGTTCCAGTTTGCCCTCTTTGACGCAGAAGATTGCATTATATACTTGGCTTCTTCTGGCATCCATAGCAGCGCAGACATACCCGTGGGTAAGCCCCAGCTGTAAGGCCATGGCTTCCAAAGTGGATACGCCGTAACAGGGCAGCTCCCCGCCCCATGCAAAGCCCTTGGCAGCAGCCACACCGATCCGGATACCTGTAAAGCTGCCCGGTCCGGCTGCCACTGCCACCGCATCTATATCCTTGGTGGTCAGACCGCAGCTTTTTAGCAGTTGCTCTGCCATAGGCAGTATAGTTTGGGAGTGGGTCAGGCCTGTATTTTGATAGGATTCTGCCAGCAAGATGCCATCTTCCATTAAACAGACAGAGCCTGCTTTGGCAGAGGTCTCAAAGGCTAAGATCTTCAAGGTTTGCCCCTCCTTCTATGGTGATCCGCCGGGCAGTTTCTCCCAGCTTTTCTAGCGTGATGTACAAAGGCTGCTCCAGAGCGGACTGCACATTTTCGCTCCATTCTACGGCGCAGATGCCACCACGCTCCAAATAGTCCTCCCAGCCAATGTCCCAAAGTTCGTCAGCATCGGCAAGGCGGTACATATCAAAGTGGAATAAGGGCAGCCGCCCGGATAGATATTCATTTACAATGGTGTAGGTGGGACTGGTGATCCGGTCGGTAGCCCCAAGCCCCTTGGCAAGACCCCGGGTGAAGGCAGTCTTGCCTGCGCCCAAGTCTCCTCGGTAGGCGATCACAGTACCGGCTTTTAAGCGACGGCCCAAGGCAGCGCCAACGGCTTCGGTCTCGTCCACCGTGTTGGTAATAAATTCCATAGTTACCTCATTGTGCGTTCTTTAATTTCTCTGCCTGATCCGCGGTGGCAAGGGCATCGATCAGCTCTTCCACGCCGCCGTTCATAATGGCGTCGATCTTATATAAGGTCAGGCCGATCCGATGATCGGTGACACGGCCCTGAGGAAAATTATAGGTGCGGATCCGCTCGTTACGCATGCCTGTGCCAACTTGGCTGCGGCGCATACCGGTGACTTCCTTTTCCTGCTTTTCCTGTTCGATCTCATAAAGCTTGGAAGCAAGCAGACGCATACATTTTTCCCGGTTTTGCACCTGACTGCGCTCTTCCTGACAAGCCACCACCAACCCAGAGGGCTTATGGACCAGCCGGACGGCAGAACAGGTTTTATTCACGTGCTGGCCGCCGGCGCCGGAGGCCCGGAACACCTGCATCTCGATATCACCCGGGTCAAGCTGCACATCCACCTCTTCCATTTCCGGAAGCACC
This sequence comes from Faecousia sp., assembly GCA_045659965.1. GTDB lineage: Bacteria > Bacillota > Clostridia > Oscillospirales > Oscillospiraceae > Faecousia. The sequence continues at coordinate 857 of JAZRCU010000126.1, read as the reverse complement.
GCTACAGTGGCGGTGGAGGTGTGGACGCGGCCGCCGGATTCTGTTTCCGGCACACGCTGCACCCGGTGGACACCGCTTTCGTATTTCAGTCTTGACCAAGCGCCATTGCCACGGATCACAAAGTCGGCTTCTTTGATGCCCCCAAGCTCCGTGTCGCTATAGTTCATCAGTTCAATGCTCCAGCCCTTGGAAGCGGCATACATAGAGTACATCCGAAAAAGGCTATGGGCAAATAGGGCGCTTTCTTCTCCGCCAACACCGCCCCGGATCTCCATAATGACGCTTTTTTCGTCATTGGGGTCTTTGGGCAGCAGCAAAATCTGCAGCTGGCGGTACAAAGCTTCCTTTTCCTCTTTAGCCGTTTGGAAGGTCTCTTGGCAAAATTGCCGCATCTCCGGGTCAGCCATCAGCTCTTGGGCATCGGCCATCTCCTGCTCAGCTTTGCGGTAAGCGGCAAAGGCCTCTACGATCGGCTCTAAGTCGTTGCGCTGCCGCAGGATCTGGGCGGCTTTTTTCGGATCGTTATAAAAATCCGGCTGCTCTGACCGGGCGCATATTTCTTCATAGCGGTTTACCACCGCCTGTAATTTTTCCAGCATGGGATTTCTCCTAAATCAATATGCCATTTACTTCACACTATATTGTATCAATTATTTGTCCGATTGTAAAGGTCGATACACATTTATTACGCAGTTTGCGGTGTCTGTCAGGGTGGAGGTGGCCTGTAGACGGGCAAGACCCTCCTTGCTGATTCGGTAAATATGGGGTGTCATGCTGAGTAAGTCCATGATCTGATCCCCGGTAACGGTGAAGGAAAAGGAGATCTTTTCGCTTTTGACCAAGGTAAACCCGGCAAG
>JAZRCU010000125.1:0-2693 GCA_045659965.1 Faecousia sp. | reverse complement strand
TTCCGGACAATCTACCTTTATGGTGGAAATGTCCGAGGTGGCATCTATTTTGAAGCACGCCACCTCCAAAAGTTTGTTGATCCTTGACGAGATCGGCAGAGGCACCTCCACCTATGATGGCATGTCTATTGCCCGGGCTGTTTTGGAGTATGCCGCAAGCCCCCGTCATCTGGGTGCAAAAACCCTGTTTGCTACCCACTATCATGAGCTGAGCACCATTGAAGATGAACTGCCCAATGTAAAAAATTATAACATTGCTGTGAAAAAGCGCGGAGATCAGATGACCTTCCTACGTAAGATCGTGCCCGGTGCTGCAGACGATAGCTACGGCATTGAAGTTGCGAAACTGGCCGGCATTCCCAATGCCGTGATTCGCAGAGCCAGAGAGATCTTGGCTCAGCTGGAAGCTGAAGGCAGCCCTGTACCCACCCACATCACCATGGAGCCTGCACAGGATCAAATGAGCATGCTGGATCTTGGAGCGCAGCAGTTAGCCGAGGCTCTCAAAAAGATCAACGTAGAAACCCTAACGCCCATCGAAGCCATGAATGAGCTATATAAGCTAAAACAACTGATTAAATGATTCATAAACAACTATCTGTTTCTATGACCCGGCAGGAAACGCTCTTGGGCTGTGGTTACCTTGCTTTCCAGCTGCTGGTGCTGCCTACCCTGTTGCAGTTTGGAAACGACATTCTTTCCAAACCTTTTACGATTGCGGAGATCAACTTTCTTTTCTTTGCCATCAACTTTGTATCTACCACTATTATCTTCCGTAGATTTTTGGAAGCAAGTGGAAAGAAAGCGCTTTCCAATCCGGGCTTTGTCCTTATTAAAAGCATCTACGGTTTCATTGGATACTGGGTCCTAAACTATGCCATTGCCATGATCATCTTGCAAATATCTTCTGACTTTTACAATGTCAACGATAGTGCAATTGACGCAATGACCAACGAAAATATGTCCTTGATGAGCTTTGGCACGATTCTGCTTGCCCCTGTGGCAGAGGAGCTTCTGTTCCGAGGACTGATCTTCCGCGGACTTTATAACAAAAACAATCTGTTAGGATATGTGGTATCCACCATTGCCTTTGCCTGTTTGCATGTTATTGGCTACATTGGCCAATACGAGCCTGCACATCTGGCTTTATGCTTGCTGCAATATCTGCCTGCCGGTATCTGTCTGGCATGGGCCTATGCAGAAGCAGATAGCATTTTTGCGCCGATCCTGATGCACATTGCCATCAACCAAATCGGTATTTTTTCCATGAGGTAATCAACATGCCTAAGATCTTACAATTATCCCCCCATGTGGCAAATATGATCGCTGCCGGCGAGGTAGTGGAGCGGCCTGCTTCTGTGGTAAAAGAGCTGCTGGAAAATGCAGTAGACGCAGGGGCCACCCAAGTGACTATAGAAATCCGTGACGGTGGCATGACCTTTATGCGTGTCACCGACAACGGCTGCGGTATGACTGCCGAAGATGCCCGGACGGCATTTTTGCGCCACGCCACCTCTAAGCTTCGCACCGCTGAAGATCTATCCGCCATCGAAACCATGGGTTTCCGTGGTGAGGCCTTGGCTGCCATCGCTTCAGTCAGCCGGATCGACATAATGACAAAGCCGGAAGGGGCGCTTAGCGGCATCAGCTTACACTTGGAAGCCGGACATATCACAGAAGAATGTGAGGCTGGCTGCCCTGTTGGCACTACCATGATCGTCCGGGATCTGTTCTTTAACACCCCGGCTCGGATGAAATTTATGAAATCCGACACAGTAGAAGGCAGCCGTGTTTCTGCCGCTGTGCAGTTACAGGCTTTGGCCCATCCGGAGGTCGCGTTCCGTTTTCTCCGGGACGGCAAGGAAATCCTGTCCACCCCGGGTACCGGTGATCTGGAGGCTGCTGTGTACTGCGTATACGGCAGAGATGGCGGCAAGCTTGTAAAACTGGAAAGCCGTTGGGAAAATTACACCCTGTCCGGCTATGTGTCTAAGCCTACAGATGCCCGTCCCAGCCGTAATTTACAGACCTTCTTTGTCAATGATCGTCCGGTAAAATCCCGGCTTTTGATTGCTGCATTGGAAGAAGCTTATCGCAATCAGCTGATGGTAGGCAAATTCCCTGCCTGTGTTCTGCATCTGCGTCTGCCTGCCAACATGGTGGATGTAAATGTTCACCCGGCGAAAACTGAGGTAAAATTTCTAAATGAAAAATCCGTCTTTGACTGTATTCATTATGGCGTATTAGGGGCATTAAACCAAACCAAGGATCGGCCGCAAATGCAGTTTAAACCTGCTCCCGCTCCTGTTTCAACTCCGAGCCCGGCCCCAGCAAAAGCCCCCGCTAAACAAGACTCCTTTTTCCGCACCATGACGACCGAGGAATTTAAATCCTTCACTAACGTAGTAAGGCAATCTCCCCAGCCTGCTGCTCCCGCTGCTGTGAGCACTGTCCATGCGGTACGGGAAGAGCCACGCATCCTTCGGCAAACACCTTCTGCACCCGACACCTCGATCCCGGTGGTCTTGCCGAAGATGCCTGAGCCTGTTGTAACTCCGAAGCCCGCCCCTACCGCTGAGGTTGCGCCAGAGTGCGAAAATATGGTTGCCCAGCAAGAAATAGATATGCCCGCAGAGGAAACCTGGCGCTTTGTAGGTGAGCTTTATCACACCTATATTTTGGTAGAACAAGGC
>JAZRCU010000124.1:0-10377 GCA_045659965.1 Faecousia sp. | reverse complement strand
GAAGGAACGGGCAGAAGCTTTGGAAATTTCTAAGCAGCTGCGTGCTATGACCTTGACAGTCGCTGCTAAGGGTGGCGGTGCCGGCAAGCTGTTTGGCTCTGTTACCAACCAGGAAATTGCAGATGCCTTGAAGGCAAGCTCCGGTATTACTCTGGATAAGCGTAAGATCGTTTTGTCTGATTCTATCAAGAATGTTGGCACATATACCGTGCAGTGCAAGCTGGGCTATGAGATCGTAGCACCTTTGACTGTTAAGATCGTAGAGGCCTAAAACGAAAATTTGTAAGTGATTAGAGAGGAGATGCAGCATGGATGCAGAACTGATTGCCCGTCAAATGCCCCAATCTCTGGAAGCGGAGCAGGCGGGATTGGGCTCGATTCTCATTGATAACCGCTGCGTTGCGGATGTTATCGGCATCTTGCATCCGGAGGATTTTTATCTCCAGCAAAACCGGGAGATCTATGAAACAATTTATACCATGTTTAATTTCTCCCAGACCATTGACCCGGTGACCGTTCTGGATAAAATGAAGGAATTGGGATATCATCGGGATGATTCCAGAAATTACATCCTGCAGCTTATGGAGATCACTCCCACTGCCGCCAACGCGGTGCGCTATGCCGGCATTGTGCGCGATAAGGCGATGCTTCGTAGTTTGGCAGATGCAGCTTCCGATATTCATGAAACAGTCCACAATGAGGTTGGCACAGCTTCTGAGATCTTGGAGCATGCAGAAAAGAAGATCTTTGATCTGAAAAAGGGCAATAGTGCAGAATCTCTGGAACATATTGGCAAGACGCTTCTGAAGGTCTTTGATCGTCTGGATGAGCTGAGCCGTTCTGATTCTGCAATTCCCGGCCTTTCTACCGGTATGCATGATCTGGATGTACGGATCAACGGCTTGAATAAATCCGATCTGGTGCTGTTAGCAGCCCGTCCTGCCATGGGTAAGACGGCATTTGCGCTGAATTTGTGCTTAAATGTCGCCAAGAAGTACAATAAGACTGTGGCAATGTTCTCTTTGGAAATGTCCAGAGAGCAGCTGGCTATGCGTCTACTGTCCATCGAGAGCTTTGTAGATGGCCAAAAAATGGCTACCGGCAAGCTAACCGAGGAAGAGTGGACCAAGCTGTGCATGGCCTCTGCGGCCTTGAGCCAGACGGATATCCGTGTGGATGACAATCCCTCTATTACCGTGGCGGAAATGAATGCGAAGCTGCGCCGAATTGACAACCTTGGCCTCGTGATTATCGACTATTTGCAGTTGATGAATGGCTCCGGTTACGGCAAGGGCGGAGATAGCCGTGTCAATGTGGTCAGTGATATTTCTCGTTCTTTAAAGATCATGGCTAAGGAACTGAATGTGCCTGTGGTCTGTCTGAGTCAGTTGTCCCGTGGTCCGGAAAGTCGTACAGATAAGCGGCCTATGCTCTCTGACCTGCGTGAATCCGGTGCTATCGAGCAGGACGCAGATGAAGTTCTGTTTTTGTATCGTGATGAGTATTACAATGAGAATACTGAGGACAAAGGCATTGCAGAATGTATCGTATCGAAAAACCGTCATGGCGAGGTAGGTACGGTCAAGCTGCAGTGGCTGCCCCAGTATCAGACTTTTGCAGACCGGGAGTGGAAGCATGCTGAATAAGCTTCTGTCCTTTATCAAGGAACATGATATGCTTGCTCCGGGAGATCATCTGGTGTGTGCAGTTTCCGGCGGTGCCGATTCTGTTGCACTGCTTTTTGCAATGCACCTGTTATCTTCCCGGCTGAAGATCACCTTATCCTGCGCCCATTTTAATCATAATTTGCGCGGCGAGGAATCGGATCGGGATGCGGAGTTTGTCCGTAGTTTTTGCGATCAATATGATATTCCTTTTTGTCTCGGCGGCCAGAGGGTGGTAGCAGGGAAGAAGGGCTTGGAAGCGGCAGCCAGAGATGCCAGATATAGTTTCCTGCAAGGCTTGTCGGGAAAGATCGCTACGGCCCACACCGCAGATGACAATCTGGAAACTGTGCTGATGCATTTGGTCCGGGGAACAGACCTAAAGGGTTTGGGCGGTATTGCACCGAAAAATGGCAAGCTGATCCGTCCCATGCTTATGATCACCAGAGAAGATGTCATGGCATTTATTGCAGAATACCATCTATCATATGTGGACGATAGTAGCAATCTGACAGATGCTTTTTTGCGTAATCGACTTCGGCACCATGTGCTGCCTTTGCTAAAAAAGGAAAATCCCAAACTTTCAAAAAATGCCTCCGGCCTTGCCTTGCGCTTGCGTGAAGATGAGCAGGCGCTGGCTTCTTTGGAAGAGGAACAACTGCCTGAAGTGGCAAAATTGCAGCAAATGCTGCCTGCACTGCGGCGTAGAGTGTTGCGTCGTTTTCTGGAAGATTGCGGTGTGCCGGAGCCGGAAGCAAGCCACGTAGAACTGGTGGAAAAACTGGTGATGTCGGACAAGCCTTCCGCAAAAGCAAACCTTCCGGGAGATGTTTGTATTGCCAGAAATTATAACACCTTGGAAGTTCTGGATAAAATAACAGAGTTTGAAGTAAGAGAATTGCCCTGTCCCGGAAGCGTAGTGTTGCCGGAATTAAATATCAGGATTTCTTGCGCGCCGGCGCAGGAAATTGTGCGCAAGAAAGATTGTTTTTGTGTGAAGATCCAAGGTAAGGTTTATGTTCGTAGCCGCAAACCCGGTGATGCCATCGCCCTTGATGGCGGAAGTAAGTCTTTAAAAAAGTTATTTATTGATATGAAAATTCCTGCAAAGGAAAGAGGAAATATTCCGATCCTTTGTGATGAGGAAGGCATTTTTGCCGTATTTGGCATTGGCGCAGACGTAAACAGATTGGTTCAGGAGCTGCCGGCAATGCAAATTCGATTTGAAAAGATTTGAAAAGCAAATAGATAGAGGAGAGATCTTATGGAAAAGAATATCTTGAAAGTGTTATTAACAGAAGAGGAAATTCAGCAGAAGGTTTGCCAGCTGGCGCAGACTATCTCTGAAGAGTATGCTGACAAGGATCCTATTTTCGTTGGTGTGCTGAAGGGCGTTGTTATGTTCTTTGGTGATATGATGAAGCGGATCAATATCCCTTGCCAGTTTGATTTTATGTGGATCTCTTCTTATCACGGCACAGAATCCTCCTACATGACAGTAAAGAAGGACATTTCTGCCGATATCAAGGGCAGACATGTGGTGATTCTGGAGGATATTTTTGATACAGGCAATTCTCTGGATTTTACTTACAAGCATTTGATGGAAAAAGAACCTGCATCTTTGAAGATCTGCACTTTGCTTGATAAGCCGGAGCGTCGTAATCCCGCAATAACACTGCAGGCTGATTACGTGGGCTATACAGTTCCCAATGAATTTGTGGTTGGATACGGTTTGGACTTTAATGAGCATTACCGAAATCTGCCTTACGTCGGCGTTTTAAAGCCGGAAGCTTATATGTAATTAAGGAGCACCCTAATTTTGAAGAAAACCAAAGTAATTACCCTAGCCGTTTATGTTGTTGCCTTGGTGCTGTTATTTTCCTGGATGTTAGGACTTTTTGGCGGCAACGGAAACGATTATCCCTATTCTAAGGTCGTGCAGCTTTTTAAGGATGAGCAAGTAAAAAGCTTCGTTGTGGAAGAGAACGAAATTGTTTTGCAGCTGCATCAGCCCACAGATGGAAAACTAAAAATCATCGCCCAGCTGGCAGATCCGCAAGGGTTTCAACGTGATATGTGGGAGCTAATTCAGGGTCAGTATGATGCTGGCATTCTGGAAAGCTATGATTTTATTCCCCAACGGCAGACGGGCCCCTTTGATTATATCTTGCCGATTGCACTAGCTGGAATTATTCTGATCATTATTTGGATTGTTTTGGTTGGGCGTGCCAACAGCAACAATCCTATGGCAAACTTCGGCAAAGCAAGGACTGTCAACGGACTGCCCGGAAACCAAAAGGTTACCTTTGCAGATGTGGCTGGACTGGATGAGGAAAAGGCAGAACTGCAGGAGGACGTAGATTTCCTCCGTGAGCCTGAAAAGTTTACTGCCATTGGCGCAAAGATTCCCCACGGTATTTTGTTGGCAGGCCCTCCCGGTACCGGTAAGACCTTGCTGGCCCGTGCGGTAGCAGGGGAGGCGGAAGTGCAGTTTTTATCTATTTCCGGCTCCGATTTTATGGAAATGTATGTTGGCGTTGGCGCCAGCCGTGTCCGTGATTTGTTTGACCAAGCGAAGAAAATGGCACCTGCAATTATTTTTATTGATGAAATTGATGCTGTTGGCCGTAAGCGCGGCTCCGGTTTGGGTGGCGGACATGACGAAAGAGAGCAGACATTAAACCAGCTTTTGGTGGAAATGGATGGCTTCAGCCGTACAGAGGGCGTGATCGTTCTTGCGGCGACTAACCGGGTAGATATTCTTGATCCCGCAATTTTGCGTCCCGGTCGATTTGATAGACAGGTGTATGTTGGCGCCCCGGATGCAAAGGGCCGCGAAGAGATATTGAAGGTTCACGCCAAAGGCAAAAAACTGGATGACTCTGTGAATTTGCATACTGTAGCCATGGCAACCTCTGGATTTACCGGAGCGGACCTGAGCAATTTGCTGAATGAAGCGGCAATTATGGCGGCCCGCGATAACCGCCCTGCGCTAAATATGCAGGATTTGAACGATGCCATGATGAAGGTGCTGGCCGGTCCTGAGAAGCGAAGCGCTTTGCGTTTGAAGAAGGACCTGAAGCTGACCGCAATTCACGAAGCTGGTCATGCAGTGGCTATGTATAGCCTGCCGACCCATGATCCTGTGCATCAGATCTCTATCATTCCCAGAGGACAAGCCCTTGGCTTGACTTGGACACAGCCTATGGAAGAAAGCACCCACTTGACCCGTAATGAGATGTTTGAACGCATTGTGGGGCTGCTGGGCGGTCGGGTAGCAGAGGAACTATTCCTGCAGGATGTTTCCACCGGTGCTTCCAATGATATTGACAGAGCCTCTAAGCTGGCAAGAGATATGGTTGGCCGGTACGGCATGAGCAAGAATCTGGGCGCGATCTCCTATACCAGCGGAAACGAAGTGTTTATTGGTAGAGATTACGAGAAAACAAAAGGGTATTCCGAAAAAGTTGCAGGTACTATTGATGATGAAGTAAAGGTCATCATTGATAAGGCGTACGAAACCTGCGAACAGATCCTTAAGCGTGATGCTGAGAAATTAAAGAATGTTGTGCAGTTTTTATTAGAGAATGAAACAATGAGCGGACAGCAGTTCGCACAATGCATGAAGGGTGAGGAAATTACCCAGGCCTCTGACACAGCGCTTCTGGATTCTTACGAAGAATAAATGATCCCCCGTTGCAGATAATGCAACGGGGGTTATTTGTGCACTATGCACAAAATAGAGGGTTAAAATTTGGCATAGAAATAAAAAAATTACAAGAAAATTTTATCTTTTCCTTCCAGTTCTGTGATATAATACTAATGGTAGTAGATGCTGTGTATATGATACTGTAAAGGAGCAACTATGAATAATGTTCTTTTTTTCTTAACTCCGAAGGCTATGTGTGCCTTCTTATATGATGATTTCACAGTTCGTCAGGCCCTGGAAAAAATGGAAGGATCCGGATTTGCTGCGCTGCCAATTTTAAATAAGCGTGGCGAGTATCGAGGGACACTAACAGAAGGCGATCTCCTTTGGGCGCTGAAAAATCTATGTTATTTAGATATGCGCCAGGCAGAGGCCCGGAAGATTATGGAAATTACCAGAAGGAAAGATAATCTTTCTGTCCGCGTTACCGCTAATATGTATGACTTGGTGCAGCGTGCAAGTACACAGAATTTTGTTCCTGTTGTAGACGATAAGGATGCCTTTATTGGTATTGTGACCAGAAGCGCCATTATTAAGTATTGCCAGCAGCAGTTATTTACTGAAGACTAGTATTATAGAATGTTTTTAGCCGCTTCTCTAAGGAGAAGCGGTTTTTGTTGCAATTAAAATGATAATCTGTTAAAATATACGTAGCTATATCTTGGAGGCTACTATGATCGATGAAATGTTGAAAAAGCAAATAGGCGCGAACATTGCTGCCTATAGAAAACGCTTGAGTATGACGCAGGCGGGTTTGGCGGAGAAGCTGAATTATTCTGATAAGGCAGTATCTAAATGGGAACGGGGAGAGTCTGCCCCGGATGTGCTGACCTTGGTGCAAATGGCAGAGCTTTTTGGTGTTACAGTAAATGAATTATTGGTGGATCCTAACCGGCTGCCGGATAATCCGGGCAAGGTTGAAAGGGTCATGGGAAAGGCCGTAGAAAAGACCCTTAAGCGCAAGGCGAATAAGCGGATCATTTTAGGGCTATCTTCCGTTCTGGTTTGGACTGTAGCGCTTTTACTGTTTGTTGTGCTTTCTACCTTGGGCTTTCCTAAAACCTGGCTGGCCTTCTTTTATGCGATCCCGGCCGATGCCATTGTAATGTTGAGCCTGCGTTCTGCTTGGAAGGATTTTCGCTGGAACCAGATTTTGGTCTCCACCATTGTTTGGGGCAGCCTTTTAAGTATTTATATGACCTTGCTGATGTTCTTCCAGATCAATATGTGGAAGCTGTTTTTGCTGGGCATTCCCGGGCAGATCGCTGTGCTTTTGTGGTTTAGATTGTATCGGAAGAGCCCGAAGGAGGAACATAATGGATAAGACTGCTTTGCGCCGTAAAATTCGGGAGCAAAAACGGGCTATGACACAGGAGCAGATCATATCTGCCAGTTGCGATTTGGGAGAGCAGTTTGCTGCCTGTCAGTTATATCAGCAAGCAAAGACCATCTATGGCTATCTGCCTTATAATCAGGAGGTACGCACAGTTCCAATGCTGGAGAGGGCTTTGCAGGATGGAAAGAGAGTCGCAGTTCCTAAGGTTTACGGCGACGAAATGAAGTTTATTTATTTAGCAGATCTTTCTCAGGTGGAAACCGGATATGCCGGAATTCCTGAGCCTGTAGCAGATACACCTGTTGCGGAGGATCCTACGGCTTTGGTGCTGATGCCCGGCTTGGCTTTTGATCCCCAAGGACACCGCATTGGTTATGGCGGCGGTTTTTATGATAAGTTCTTGGCGGCAGAACCCAATCATCCCACAGTTGCATTATGCTATGGATTTCAAATGCTGGATAAATTGGAAACACAAGATCATGATATACCGGTAGATTTGGTGTTGTGGTCAAAAAATATTTGATCAATGGGAGGTAGAGGGAATGCATATTCCTAAGAGCGATACCCAACAGCTGGAACTTGTGACCTTTCAGGAGGCCTTGGCAGCTGCCAATACACCCAATGACCAATATGATATTTCAAAGTGGTTTTATGCCCCTAATTTTTATTCGGAATATCGTTACATTCTGGGTACACGGGGGGAAAATCCGCTGATTTGCATTGGTATCAATCCTTCTACGGCTCAGCCGGATGCATTGGATAATACCTTAAAATCCGTGGAACGGATTGCTTTGGGTAATGGATTTGATAGTTTTATCATGTTTAATGTCTACGCCCAGAGAGCAACAGACCCTGATGCAATGGAGCAGCAATGTAACCTGCGGCTACATAAAGAAAATATGGAAGCCTTTGCCCATGTGTTGTCTATTTCTAAAAGACCTTCTGTTTGGGCGGCATGGGGAACGATTATTGAGAAGCGGAAGTACTTGCCCCAATGTCTTGCAGATATGCTTGCGGTGGGCAATCAGTATGGTGCGCAATGGTATTGTGCCGGGGCGGTCAGTAAAAAAGGGCATCCCCATCATCCTTTGTATTTACGTAAGGATGAGAAAATCAAACCCTTTGATGTAGCCGCGTATTTAAAAAGTTTGGACGTTTAAGCGGTCATAAAAAGCCCTGACGGAGGACAGAGAATGCATAGCGAATGTGATACCTGTTGGTACTTTGATTATGACGAAGAGTATGATGAATACTATTGCATGATGGATTTGGACGAGGATGAGGTTTACCGCATCCTTACATCGCCGAAGGATCATTGCCCCTATTACAGACAGGGTGACGATTATACCTTGGCAAGGAGACAGTGATATGAAAAAATTACTGATCATAGTGTTGCTGGCAGCGCTTATATTGACGGCCTGCTCTCAAAATGCACAGATGCAGGAAACTGTGCCCACATTAGATACTGCGCCCCAAGGCTGCCAAGTACTCGATAGTGATATTGCGAAAGATACACAAAATGCAGTTTGGGTTTACGAGCCCGATGTTGCAAAGGTACAATCTATTGCTACCATTGCAGATAGACTCTTGATCCTTAGCGGTGCAAATAACGAGAATTTGACTGCACTAACAGGAAATGAGGGAATAGTAGCGGCGCAAACACAACTGCAAGCAAATACAGTACTACAGTATCAAAATACCTATGAGGGTGTTGCCTATTATTCTGCAGAAGAGAAGTTAGTGCAGTTTTTGGACTCTCAGCTTCAGCCGACCCGTCAGATTGCGATGCCGCAGGATATTTCCGGTGAGCCGATGGTTTCTGCGCAGCGTGGAGAGATCTACTACTGTGTAGGTCAGGACGTGTACGGTCTTGACATGGAAGATGGCATTTCTCGGAAAATCAAAACTGTGGATTGCGTAAGCTTGCAGATGGCAGGCTGCTATTTTGAAGGCAAGGTTCTATCTGTGCAGGCGCAGACACAGGATGGTCAAATCAATACGATTTACTTTTCTGGCGAAAATGGAATAACTTATGTACAGGAAAATGGCATTGACATGATTGCCACTTATGAAGATGCCTATTTTGTTCGCCGCATGGCAGGTATTATTGAGCAGCGTATTTTTGGCAAACTGGAGGCCACACCGGTTTCTTGGACTGTTCAGGCAGATGTGATTCCTGCGTTGGAGTTGGGCATTATGGTGGCGCATCAGGTAAGTCAGGAAGGTGTGATGACTTTAGATGCATATGAACATGCAACCGGCAACCATGTGGCTTCTGTGAGCTTTGCAGCGCCCGGTGATGTTGTTTCTGCGGTGCCGGATCGGTGGTCAAACTGTATCTGGATACTGACAGAGGATGCTTCCGGTAATCAGAAGATTTTGCGCTGGAATTATAAATCTTCCCTTGTGACAGATGAGCGGGTTTACACAGATGTTTTATATACTGCGGAGAATACAGATAGCGCTGGACTTAAGGAATGCCAGAAGCGGGTAGATAGCTTAAACCGCGACTATGATGTGCGAATTCGTATTTGGCAGGATGCGGCCAAATATATTGACGGACATACTGTGGTAGCGGAACATATACCTCAGGCAATCAACCGCTGCTTAGATGATCTGGAAGCGGTGTTTGAAAGTCTGCCTCGCAGATTTTTAAGTCGAAGCGTAGCTACCCAGATCCGGATTTGTATTGTGCGTTCTATCGACGGCAAGCAGGATGCAGCCCAGTTCTGGTACGATGGTGATGCATTTATATTGATCTGCCCCGGAGCTGATCTTTCTGATGTGTTCATCCGGGAATTGGGAAATGTAGTCAATAGTCATATTCTGGGGAATTCACCCATTGTGGACAATTGGAATTCTTTAAATCCTGCGGGATTTGATTATGCGGATGCTTCTACATATGATGAAAGCTATCTGCAAGATGACACTCGCGCATTTGTAGACGAAGAAGCAATGACGTCAGTTACAAAGGATCGTAGCAGACTCTTCTGGCAAGCAATGCAGCCGGACAATCAGGCTATGTTCTCTTCACAGATCATGCAGACAAAGCTGAATCAGCTTTGCTTGGGGATTCGGGATGCATGGCGCTGGGAGCGAGAAAAGGAAATATTCCCTTGGGAACAATACTTGAATGAACCCATTGCACCACAATAATCAAACCCCCGGAGGATTTATCCTCCGGGGGTTCTACTGTACAAAAAGAGGCATCTGCCGGAGCAGATGCCTCTTATGGATTGTAGCTTACTTTAGCGCCTCTTCAACAGCAACAGCCACAGAAACGGTCATGCCACCATGGGTCGCGAGCGGGAGCGCTGCCTGTGGCAGATACAGCGAGGGCGTAGCGAGTGCCGCGGTCGATAAAATCAAGGAGAAGTGTAAGCCCGAAGATTTTATCGGGCACCGCAAACGGGATGAAATCTGCGAACTGCAAGCAGTTCGCCACAATGCAACCCCATGGGCGGAGAGCATGAAAAAGAGGCATCTGCCGGAGCAGATGCCTCTTATAAGTTGTAGCTTACTTCAGAGCCTCTTCAACAGCAACAGCCACAGAAACGGTCATACCGACCATGGGGTTGTTACCTGCGCCCAGGAAGCCCATCATCTCAACGTGGGCAGGGACGGAGGAAGAGCCAGCGAACTGAGCGTCACCATGCATACGGCCCATG
>JAZRCU010000123.1:0-20622 GCA_045659965.1 Faecousia sp. | reverse complement strand
GTACCGCCTATGTACTTATTGGCAAAACGGTTGATTGCCCAAGGGAAGCATGTCCGTGTTATTCTTGGATTTAACACAAAAGATGAACTTTTCTATGAAGAGGAGTTTAAGGCGCTGGGCGCAGATGTGACTGTGACGACTGTTGATGGTTCTTACGGCATCAAGGGCTTTGTAACCGACGCCCTGAAGGATATGGACTATAGCTATTTCTATACCTGTGGTCCTGAGCCTATGCTGAAAGCGGTTTACCGCAGCAGTAATACCCAGGGTCAATTTAGCTTTGAAAAGCGCATGGGCTGCGGCTTTGGCGCTTGTATGGGATGTTCCTGCAAGACAATTACCGGATATAAGCGTATTTGCAAGGAAGGACCTGTAATGCGGAAGGAGGAAATCCTATGGGAAGACTAAGTGTTAATCTTTGCGGAATTCCTCTGGAAAATCCTGTGATCCCGGCTAGTGGTACATTTGGCTATGGCTATGAATATGCGGAGCTTTATGATATCAACTGCTTGGGCACATTCTCCTTTAAGGGAACAACAAAAGAGGCAAGATTCGGCAATCCTACTCCCAGAATTGCAGAATGTCCTGCCGGTATGATCAATGCCGTAGGATTGCAAAATCCCGGTGTTGAGAATGTGATCAATCATGAGCTGCCTAAGTTGAAGGAATGTTTCCACAAGCCTGTGATGGCAAATGTCAGCGGCTTTTCTGTGGAAGATTATGCCTATACTTGCCAGAAGCTGGACTCTCAGGAGCAGGTAGGCTGGCTGGAGGTTAATGTCAGCTGTCCCAATGTCCATGGCGGCGGCATGAGTTTCGGTACGGATCCTAAGGCTGCTGCAGAGGTAACTGCTGCGGTGAAAAAGGTAACTACAAAGCCTGTGATCGTGAAGCTTTCTCCCAACGTAACGGATATTGTATCGATTGCAAAAGCCTGTGAGGATGCAGGCGCTGATGGCATTAGCTTGATTAATACAATGCTTGGCATGCGCATTGATCTGCGTACCAGAAAGCCTGTAATCGCAAACAAAATGGGCGGATTCTCCGGCAGCGCTATTTTTCCGGTAGCGGTGCGGATGGTGTATCAGGTTGCCAATGCGGTAAAAGTTCCGGTAATTGGAATGGGTGGTGTCGGCAGCGCAGAAGATGTGATCGAAATGATGCTTGCCGGTGCGACTGCGGTTGAAGTTGGTGCAGCAAACTTGGTAAATCCCTTTGTATGTCGGGATATTATTCAGGATCTGCCCCGGGTTATGGATACTTATAAAATTGAGACATTAGAACAGATTATTGGAGGCGTGAAATAATGGGTAAGGACGTAATTGTTGCCTGCGATTTTGCCAGTGCAGAGCAGACCTTTGCTTTTCTGGATAAGTTTACAGGCAGAAAGCCTTTTGTGAAGATCGGCATGGAACTTTACTATGCAGAGGGTCCTTCTATTGTGAAGGAGATCAAGGCCCGCGGCCATAAGATCTTCTTAGACCTGAAGCTGCATGATATTCCCAATACTGTTAAGAAGGCTATGGCTGTACTGAGCAATTTGGATGTAGATATTACCAATCTTCATGCTGCAGGCACAAAGAACATGATGCGCGCAGCCTTGGAGGGTTTGACCCGTGCTGACGGCACGCGTCCTTTGCTGATCGCGGTTACCCAGCTGACCTCTACAGATCAGGAAAGCATGGAACAGGATCTGCTCATCAACTAGCCGATTGATCAGGTTGTCATGCACTATGCAAAGTGCGCTGAAGAGTCCGGTCTGGATGGCATTGTCTGCTCTCCTCTGGAGGCTGGCAAGGTACACGATCTGTGCGGCAAGTCTTTTTTGACCATTACTCCCGGCGTTCGTTTTGCTGATGGCGATGTAGGCGATCAGAAGCGCGTGATGACCCCTGCACAGGCTAAGGAAATTGGCTCTGACTACATTGTGGTTGGCCGTCCCATTACTGCAGCAGCAGATCCTGTGGCAGCCTACGAGCGTTGCGTCGCTGAGTTTGTTGACTAAGAGAAGGAGAATACCATGGAAGCTTATAAAAGAGAATTTATTGACTTTTTGAAAAGTGCCGGCGTATTGAAGTTCGGTGATTTTACCGCAAAGAGCGGTAGAAAGATCCCTTATTTTATCAATGCCGGTGAGATCAAGACTGGCGAGCAGATCGCAAAGTTGGGCGAGTTTTATGCAAAGGCATATCAGGAAAAGATCGGCGATAAAAAGACTGTTTTGTATGGCCCTGCATACAAGGGTATTTCCATTGCGGTCTCTGCCTCTGTAGCGCTGGCTAAGAATGGTCTGGATCTGCCTTTCTTCTTTAACCGTAAGGAAGCAAAGGATCACGGCGAGGGCGGCGTGTTTGTCGGTTATGTTCCCAAGGCGGGGGAGGAAGTGGTCATCGTAGAGGATGTGATCACTGCAGGTACTGCGATCCGTGAGAGCATGGCAATTCTGGGCGGTCTGCAGGATGTAAAGGTGATTGCTACCTTTGTTATGGTTGACCGTAAGGAAAAGGGTCAGGGCGAAAAGTCTGCCATGGCTGAGGTGGAAGATGAGTTTGGCTTCCCTGTATACTCTGTTGTGGATGTCTATGATATTATTGAGTATTTGGAAGCTGATCCTGCCAATGAAGAGAATGTAACAAGAATTAAAAACTACTTAGCGGTAAATGGTGCAAAAGTATGAGAAGCTTGATTGATATTACAGATTTTTCTGTTGCTGAGTTGGACGCACTGCTGGAAACAGCTTGCGATATCAGCGAGCATCCTGAAAAGTATGCCGAAGCATGTCATGGCAAAAAACTGGCAACCTTGTTTTTTGAGCCCTCTACCAGAACTCGTTTGAGTTTTGAGGCTGCGATGATGGAACTGGGCGGCAATGTGATTGGTTTTAGTGAAGCGAGTTCCTCTTCTGCATCCAAGGGTGAGAGTATAGCTGATACGGCCAAGATGATCAGCTGCTATGCGGATATCATGGCTATGCGCCATCCCAAAGAAGGCGCGCCCTATGTGGCAGCTGTGAGCGCTTCTATCCCTGTGATCAATGCCGGTGATGGCGGACATTGCCATCCCACCCAGACCTTAGCGGACCTTTTGACCATTTATCGGGAATTGGGCCGTTTGTCTGACCTGACCATTGGTGTTTGCGGTGATTTAAAGTATGGCAGAACTGTACACTCTTTGCTGCATGCCATGGGCAGATATGACAATATCAAGGTTGTCCTGATCTCTCCTGAGGAGCTGAAACTGCCTAATTACGTGAAGTATGAGGTTTTGGATAAGTACGGCATGCAGTACAAGGAAACCGCATCCTTAGACGAGGCAATGCCGGAACTGGATGTTTTGTATATGACCCGGATCCAGAAAGAACGTTTTGACAGCGTTGAGGAATATGAGCGCTTGAAAGACAGTTATATTCTGACTGCTGAGAAGATGCAAAATGCCAAACCCACAATGCGTGTGATGCATCCGCTGCCTCGCGTAAATGAGATCAGCGTAAAGGTTGACGCAGATCCCAGAGCGGCTTATTTCCGCCAGGCTCTCAACGGCAAGTACATGCGTATGGCCTTGATCCTGAAATTGCTGAAGGAAGCAAAGGAAGGCAAGCAGATGGAACAGCCTGAAAACGTGGTTGTTGATACACTTTTCTGTGACAATCCCAGATGTATCAGCGCCACAGAACAGGAGCTGCCTCATGTATTTAAGTGCGTAAATTCTGACAATGGAATTTATCGTTGCATCTATTGCGAAGCAAAGAAGAAGATGCAATAAAATCTTTTGATTTCTTACGTCGAAAGATATACAAAAAACCCTGTTGCTTCAGCGAATTTCGTGTCAAAAGGGACAAAAAAGAAAAAAGCATTTCTTGTTTCTTGACACAGGTTTTTCCCTGTGATAAAATTATTTTGATAGTGAATAGCGCTTTCTGCGACTGACGGAATTATGTGGAGCACCACAAAGGACCAGAGAGCGTTGGCTTAGGCCAATTAGCCGACCGTCTGGGCGCATTTAGCTGCATAGGCTAAGTGCGCCCATTTTGCGTTTTATGGAGGTTTTGTTATGAAAAAAGTTGGCATTATTATGGGAAGTGATAGTGATCTGCCGATTATTCAAAAGGCAACTGATATGCTCAAGCTTCTTCAAATCCCGTTTGAGGTACATGTATATTCTGCGCACCGCACACCGGTTGAAGCCAAGGACTTTGCATGTAACGCAAGAGCAAATGGTTTTGGTGTTTTAATTGCGGCTGCTGGAATGGCAGCACATCTGGCAGGTGCGATCGCAGCCAATACGACATTGCCTGTAATCGGTATTCCTTGCAAGGGCGGCATGATGGATGGCTTGGATGCGCTGCTTTCTACAGTGCAGATGCCTACAGGCATTCCTGTTGCAACCGTTGCGCTTAATGGTGGCGCAAACGCTGCGCTGCTGGCTGCACAGATCCTGGCAGTTAGCGATGCGGATCTTGCTCGCCGTTTGGATGAAAAACGAGCAAACGATGCTAAGGTGGTCCTTGAAAAGGATGCCGGCATTGCTGATAGACTGTAAATTCTGGGAAACACCCAATACAATATAAGGAGAAATGCATTATGGAAAAGAAACTTGTATACACCGGTAAGACTAAGGACGTATTCGCTCTGGAAAATGGCAATTATTTGCTGAAGTTTAAGGATGACTGCACCGGTAAAGATGGCGTGTTTGATCCCGGTGAGAACTCTGTTGGTCTGACCATTGACGGCGTGGGCGATGTAAACCTGCGTATGTCTATCTATTTCTTTGAAAAGATCAATGCTGCTGGCATTAAGACCCATTATGCCAGCGCCGACCTGGCTAACACCACTATGGAAGTTCTGCCTGGTAAGGTTTTTGGTTAGGGTCTGGAAGTTATCTCCCGTTACAAGGCTGTGGGCTCCTTCTTCGGTCGTTACTCTGACTACATTGAAGAGGGCGCTGATCTGCCTGCATACGTGGAGACTACCTTCAAGAACGATGAAAAGGGCGATCCTCTGGTAACCAAGGATGGCTTGGTAGATTTGGGCGTTATGACCTCCGAGCAGTATGATGATCTGAAGGCTATGACTCAGGCCATCACAAAGATCGTTGCAGATGATCTGAAGGAGAAGGGCCTGGATATGTATGATATTAAGTTCGAGTTCGGTTACGATGCTGACGGCAAGGTTATGCTGATCGACGAGATCGCTTCCGGCAATATGCGTGTTTACAAGGACGGTCAGTATATTGACCCCATGACCCTGAATAAGTTGTTCTTTGCTTGATTTGGCGTAAAAGGAGTTTAGAATGGGCGGCTTTTTTGGAATTACATCTAAGCAGGATTGCATGCTGGATGTATTCTTTGGTGTAGACTATCATTCCCATTTGGGGACCCGCCGTGGTGGTATGGCGGCATATGATAAAGACGTTGGTCTGCAAAGAGAGATTCACAACATTGAAAACTCTCCTTTCCGGACAAAATTTGAACGTACTTTGGAGGAAATGAAGGGCACATCTGCGATCGGTTGCATTAGCGATACAGATCCGCAGCCGTTGCTTATTCGCTCCTGTCTAGGTACATTTGCCATCACCACCATTGGTATTATCAACAATTATAAAGAACTGATCGATCAGTACTTGTCTTTTAGCGGCGGTCATTTTAATGCAATGACAGGCGGTAAAATCAACACTACCGAAATGGTGGCTGCCCTGATTAGCCAAAAGAGCAGCTTTGAAGAGGGTATTCAATTTGCACAGCGTGTAATTGATGGTACTGCCAATATTTTGATTTTGACAGATGATGGCAGATTAATTGCAGGCAGAGATCGTGTAGGTCGTATTCCTGTACAGATCGGCAGGAATGAGGATGGCTATTGTGCTTCCTTCGAACAATTTGCATACACAAAGCTTGGCTATGAGCATGTGAAAGAATTGGGTCCCGGTGAGGTTGTAGAACTGACACCTGATGGAATGCGTCAATTGGTTGCTCCCGGCAAGGAAATGAAGATGTGTGCATTCCTGTGGAGCTATTATGGCTATCCCACCTCTACTTATGAAGGCATCAACGTGGAGGCAATGCGCTACCGTAATGGTGCAGCCATTGCAGAACGCGATATGATGCAAGGTAGAGATATGAACATCGACTACGTAGGCGGTGTTCCGGATTCCGGTACACCCCACGCGATCGGTTATGCAAACCGCACAGGAAAAGCCTTTGCCCGTGCATTTATTAAGTACACACCTACATGGTCTCGTAGTTTTACCCCTGCCCGACAGTCTGATAGAAATAAGATTGCAAAGATGAAGCAGATTCCCGTGCATGAGCTGATCGTAGACAAGGACTTGCTCTTTGTGGACGACTCCATTGTGCGCGGAACACAGCTGCGTGAAACAGTAGAGTTTTTGTATGATAACGGCGCAAAGTCCGTACATATGCGTTCTGCTTGTCCGCCCATTATGTATGGCTGTAAGTTCCTGAACTTCTCCCGTGCCACCAATGATATGGAGCTGATCTCCCGTCAGGTTATTGTGGAACTGGAAGGGGAGGAAGGCTTGAAGCATATTGAAGAGTATGCAGATGGCAATACAGAACGTGGCAAGAAGATGCGTAAAACCATTTGCGATAAGTTTAAGTTTGCTTCTCTCGGTTTCCAGACCATAGATGGTGTTATCAATGCCATTGGTATGGAGCCTTGTAAGCTTTGCACCTACTGCTGGAACGGCAAAGAATAATTGTGAGGTAGATAAAAATGTCTGAAAAGAGTTATTCCGAGAGCTATGCTGCTGCCGGTGTAGATATTACCGCCGGATATCGTGCAGTTGAGCTGATGAAAAAACATGTTGCCCGCACCCGTAACGAAGGTTGCCTGGATGATGTTGGTGGCTTTGGCGGCTGCTTTGGCTTGCCTGTTGCCGGCATGGAAGAGCCTGTTTTGGTTTCCGGTACCGATGGCTGCGGCACAAAAGTAAAGCTGGCAATTTTGATGGACAAGCATGACACCATCGGCATTGATGCTGTTGCAATGTGTGTCAATGATATTATTTGTGTAGGCGCAAAGCCTTTGTTCTTCTTAGACTATATTGCCTGCGGCAAGAATATTCCTGAGAAGATTGCTGAAATCGTCAGCGGTGTTGCAGAGGGCTGCGTACAGTCCGGTGCAGCCTTGATCGGCGGCGAAACTGCAGAGCATCCCGGTATGATGCCTGTGGAAGAATACGACTTGGCTGGCTTTGCTGTGGGTATTGTGGATAAGAAGAAGATTATCGACAATACAAAAATGGAAGCTGGCGATGTAGTGATCGCTCTGCCCTCTACCGGTATCCATTCCAACGGCTTTAGCTTGTGCCGTAAGGTATTTGACATCGACAACAACAATCCTGAACTGTATGTTGCTCGGGAGGATCTGGGTGGCAAGACAGTTGCAGAAGCTCTGTTAGTGCCTACCAAGATCTATGTGAAGCCTGTGCTGGCGCTGCTGGAGAAGGTAAATGTTAAGGGTATTAGCCATATCACCGGCGGTGGTTTCTATGAGAATATTCCTCGCAGTATTCCTGATGGCTTGGGCGCAGTGATCGACAGAAGCGCAGTGAAGGTGCTGCCGATTTTCGATGTGATCGCAAAGACCGGCAATATCCCTGAGCGCGATATGTTTAACACCTACAACATGGGCGTTGGTATGAGCATTGTTGTGCCTGCTGATCAGGTAGAAACTGCGATCGATACATTAAAGGCTTATGGCGAAGATGCTTATGTGATCGGTAAGATCGTGGCATCTGATGATAAGATTGTAATTAAGTAAGGGGAATATTATGGAGAAGGCAAGAATTGCGGTGCTGGTCTCCGGCGGAGGCACAAACCTGCAGGCACTGCTGGATGCCCAGAATTCTGGGATTATTTCCAGCGGTAAGATCAGCTTGGTGATCGCCAATAGCGCCACGGCTTATGCCTTGACGCGGGCGGAGAATGCCGGTGTTCCCACGGCTGTGGTTTTAAAGAAGGAACTGGGAAGCCAGGAAGCTTTTGAAACACGGATCATGGAACTATTACAGGAGTATCAGATTGATCTGATCGTTCTTGCCGGATTTATGTCCATTTTGACAGAAAGATTTACAAGTCAATATCCTAAACGGATTTTGAATGTGCATCCGTCTTTGATCCCTTCGTTCTGTGGCAAAGGCTATTATGGCTTGAAGGTCCATGAAGAGGCTTTGGCATACGGCGTGAAGGTGACCGGTGCAACGGTACATTTTGTCAATGAAATCCCTGATGGCGGAGAGATTGTTTTCCAAAAGGCGGTGGAGATTGAAGAAGGGGATACACCCGAGGTGCTTCAGCGTCGTGTTATGGAACAGGCAGAGTGGAAGATTTTGCCTACTGCGGTAGAAAAGGTGAGCAGCTTGCTGCTTCTGGAAAGAAAGGAAATTGGGTAATGAACGTTTATGAAATTGGTTCTATGCAGGAAAAACTTGCCTGTAATACATATCCCGGCCGTGGTATTGTGCTGGGAGTAACTCCGAACGGCAAGTATGCTGTCGCTGCATATTTCATCATGGGCCGTAGCGTTAACAGCAGAAACAGAGTATTTGTGCAGGAGCCTGATGGCATCCGTACAGAGGCTTTTGATCCCAGCAAGATGGAAGATCCCAGCTTGATCATCTATCATCCTGTGCGTCAGGCTGGTTGCGGTTTGATCGTTACCAACGGCGACCAGACAGATACAATTTGGGAATCTCTTGCCCATGGCGAGAGCTGGGAAGCTGGCTTGCGTACCCGCAAGTTTGAGCATGACGGTCCTAACTGGACACCTCGTATTTCCGGCTTGCTGGCAGCTGATGGCAGCTATAAGATGTCTATTTTGAAGGCTGCAGATCCTGAAGGAACTGCTTGCGCAAGATTCTTCTATGAGTACCCCGCAATTGCAGGCCTGGGTCATTTCCTGCACACTTATGTATGTGACGGAAATCCTGTGATCCCCACATTCCAGGGCGAGCCTGAGCGTGTAGCTATGTGCGATGATATGGACGCATTTACCGACATGCTGTGGAATAACCTCAACCTCGATAATAAGATCTCTCTGTTCGTTCGCTACACCAATATGGAAACCGGTGAATTTACACAGAAGATTATCAACAAGCATTGCTAAGGAGGATATTATGAAAGAGTTTGAATTGAAGTACGGTTGTAACCCCAACCAGAAGCCCTCCAAAATTTATATGCATGATGGCAGCGAGCTGCCTATCACCATTCTCAACGGCCGTCCCGGCTATATCAATTTCCTGGATGCCTTGAACTCCTGGCAGCTGGTTAAGGAGTTGAAGGAAGCTACTGGAATGTGCGCAGTTACATCCTTTAAGCATGTTTCTCCCACTTCTGCTGCTGTTGGCAAGGTCTTGCCTGCAGATTTGAAGAAGGCTTGCTTTGTAGATGACATCGAAGGTCTGGATGAGAGCCCCTTGGCCTGTGCTTATGCTCGCGCCCGCGGTACTGACCGTATGTGTTCCTTCGGTGACTGGGTCGCATTGTCTGATGAATGTGATGCAGTGACAGCTACCATGATTGCCCGTGAAGTATCTGACGGTGTGATTGCACCCAGCTATTCTGCAGAGGCATTGGAAATCTTAAAGGCAAAGCGTAAGGGCAGCTACAATGTGGTTGCAATTGATCCTGATTTTGTTCCTGCAGTGCAGGAATGCAAGCAGGTCTTTGGCATTACCTTTGAGCAGGGCCGCAATAACTTCAAGATCGACAATGATCTGCTGAAGAATATTGTTACTGCAAATAAGGATCTGCCTGAGAGCGCGAAGATCGACCTGATCGTGGCTTTGATCACCTTGAAATATACCCAGTCCAACTCTGTTTGTTTCGCTGTAGACGGTCAGCCTATTGGCGTTGGCGCTGGTCAGCAGTCCCGTATCCATTGTACCCGTCTGGCTGGTACAAAGGCTGATACTTGGTTCCTGCGTCAGCACCCCAAGACCTTAAATCTTCCCTTCAGAGCAGATTTGGGCCGCCCCAACCGTGATAATGTGATCGATGGCTATATTAACGGCAACGAGGAAGATGTTTGCGCAGAAGGCATTTGGCAAAATTACTTTACCTCTCGCCCTGAGCCTCTGACTCAGGAAGAGAAGAAGGCATTTTTGGCATCTCGCACCGGAGTTGCACTGGGCTCTGACGCTTTCTTCCCCTTCAGCGATAATATTAAGCGCGCTGTTGCTTCCGGTGTAAAGTATATTGCTGAGCCCGGTGGCTCTATCCGCGATGATCTGGTCATCGAGGAATGTGATAAGAACGGCATTGTGATGGCATTTACCGGTATGCGTTTGTTCCATCATTAATGGAGGATAGTAAATGAAAGTTATGGTTGTCGGTGGTGGTGGCCGCGAGCATACCATCATCAGAAAACTAAAAGAAAATAAGTCCATTACAGAAATCTTTGCGCTGCCTGGCAATGGCGGTATTGCGGCGGATGCCACTTGTGTCAACATTGGCGCAACAGACATCCCTGCCATCGTAGAGTTTGCTAAGAGTAATGGCATTGACTATGCGGTAGTTGCTCCGGATGATCCTCTGGTATTGGGCTGTGTAGATGCTTTAAATGAGATCGGCATCGAATGCTTTGGCCCGAATAAGGCAGCTGCGATCATTGAAGGCAGTAAGGCTTTTTCTAAAAATCTGATGAAAAAGTACAATATTCCTACTGCCGCTTACGAGATCTTTACAGATCTGCAGGAGGCTCTGGCGTATATCGAGACTGCACCGATCCCTACTGTAATCAAGGCGGATGGTTTGGCCTTGGGCAAGGGTGTGATCATTGCGCAGACACGTCAGGAAGCTGTGGAAGCGGTTACCGATATGATGGCAAATGCAAAGTTCGGCAAGTCCGGCTCTACGGTTGTCATTGAAGAGTTTTTGACTGGACCTGAGGTTTCTGTGCTTGCCTTTACTGACGGCAAGGTGGTCAAGCCCATGGTTTCTTCTATGGACCATAAGCGTGCAGGCGACAATGATACCGGCCTGAATACAGGCGGTATGGGTACGATCGCACCCAATCCTTACTATACTGCGGATATTGCTGAAGTTTGTATGCAGGATATTTTCTTGCCTACCATTGCAGCTATGAACAGCGAAGGCCGCAGCTTTAAGGGCTGCTTGTACTTTGGCTTGATGCTGACGCCTAACGGCCCCAAGGTGATCGAGTATAACTGCCGCTTCGGCGATCCGGAGACTCAGGTTGTTCTGCCCTTGCTGGAAAGCGACCTGTTGGAGATTATGCAGGCAACGACCCATGGTACCTTGGCACAGACCGAGGTGAAGTTTAGCGATAAGCATGCTTGCTGCGTCGTTACCGCTTCTAAGGGTTATCCTGAAGCATATGAAAAGGGTTTTGAGATCACCATGACCAAGGAAGCGGCAGAGCATACATATGTAGCTGGTGCGAAGCTGGAAGATGGAAAGCTCCTGACCTCCGGTGGTCGTGTAACCGGCACAACTGCGGTGGCCGCTACTTTGCAGGATGCCATCAGTGAGGCATATCGCATTGCAGATGGTGTTTGTTTCGAGAATGCATACCGTCGCAGTGACATCGGCCAGCGGGGTCTGGCTGCGTATCAATAAGGAGGCGTGAAGAAATGGTTTTTCGCGTTTATGTTGAAAAGAAGAAGGGTCAGACCCATGAGGCAGATGCTCTGCTGAAGCAGGCGAAGGAATTTCTGCAGATTTCCGGTTTGCGTTCTGTTCGTGTTCTGAACCGTTATGATGTAGAGAAGATCGACCAGACTCTGTTTGATTATGCTGTGGGTACAGTTTTTTCTGAGCCTCAGGTGGATCATGTATTCTTTGATGCACCTACCGGACAGATTCTGTTTGCAGTAGAGCCGCTGCCTGGCCAGTACGATCAGCGTGCTGACTCTGCAGCCCAGTGTATCCAGATCCTTTCTCAGGGTGAGCGTCCTTTGGTCCGTACGGCCAAGGTTTACATTTTGGAAGGCGATCTGTCTGATGCAGATGTTGCAGCGATCCGTCATCATGTGATCAACCCTGTGGAATGTCGCGAGGCATCCATGGAATTGCCTAAGACGCTGGAAATGGAAGTGACTGTTCCTGAGTCTGTGGCTACAGTTGATGGCTTCCTGGAGATGGATCAGAACGCTTTGGCGGACATGGTTAAGAAGCTGGGGCTGGCAATGGATCTGGATGATATTACTTTCTGTCAGGCTTATTTCAAGACAGAAAACAGAAATCCCACGATTACTGAAATTCGTATGATCGACACTTATTGGTCCGATCATTGCCGTCACACTACATTCAATACTACCATTGACAATGTAAAGTTTGACGATGCACTACTGCAGCAGGCCTATGAGGATTATCTGGCTACCCGTAAGGAGTTGGGTCGTACAAAGCCTGTAAATTTGATGGATATCGGTACTCTGGCTGGTAAATATCTGCGTAAAAACGGATTTTTGGATAAGCTCTATGAATCCGAAGAAATCAATGCATGTACTGTCCGTATGACTGTGACAGTGGATGGGGAAGAACAGCCCTGGCTGTTGCTGTTTAAGAACGAGACCCATAACCATCCTACAGAAATTGAGCCTTTCGGTGGCGCTGCTACTTGTATTGGCGGTGCGATCCGCGATCCTTTGGCAAGCCGCGCTTATGTATACGCTGCTATGCGTGTTACCGGCGCTGCAGATCCTTTGAAGCCTGTGGATCAGACCATCGCAGGCAAGCTGCCTCAGCGGAAGATCGTGACAACTGCTGCAGCTGGTTATTCTTCCTACGGCAACCAGATCGGTCTGGCTACCGGTATGGTTGATGAAATTTATCACCCCGGCTATGCGGCCAAGCGTATGGAGATTGGCGCGGTTGTTGGTGCGGTCCATGAGGATCATTCTAAGCCCGATTTCCCTGCACCCGGCGACCAGATCATTTTGCTGGGCGGTAAGACCGGCCGTGACGGCTGCGGTGGTGCAACCGGTTCTTCCAAATCTCATACTGTAGAATCCCTTGCTTCCTGCGGTGCAGAAGTTCAGAAGGGCAATGCGCCTGAGGAGCGGAAGCTGCAGCGTTTGTTCCGTAACGGCGAAGCTGCTGTTATGATCAAGCGTTGTAACGACTTTGGTGCTGGCGGTGTTTCTGTTGCCATTGGTGAGTTGGCTGATGGTTTGATTATCGACCTGAATAAAGTGCCTAAGAAGTATGAAGGTCTGGACGGCACAGAATTGGCAATCTCTGAGTCTCAGGAACGTATGGCCATTGTGGTTGCACCTGAAAATGTCGCAAGATTTTTGGAAATTGCAGAACAAGAGAATTTGGAAGCAACTGTTGTGGCTACTGTTACTGAGGAAGCTCGCTTGAGAATGCACTGGAATGGTCAGAATATCTGCGATATCAGCCGTGATTTCTTGAATTCTAACGGTGCTGAAAAGCATGTTGATGTACAGGTAGCTGCTCCTGTTTCTTTTGAAAAGGATGTTACCGGAACATTTACAGAGAATATGCAGGCACTAGCTACAGATTTGAACACCTGTTCCAAGCGTGGTTTGTCTGAGCGCTTTGACTCTACAATCGGCGCTGGTACTGTTCTGATGCCCTTTGGCGGCAAACATCAGCAGACTCCCATTCAGGCTATGGTACATAAAGTTAGCTTGGAAAAGGGTCACACCGATGATTGCTCTGTGATGAGCTGGGGCTACAATCCCTTCATTACTGAGAAGAGCCCCTTCCATGGCGCATATCTGGCTGTTGTAGAATCTGCTGCAAAGCTGATTGCTACCGGTGCAAGCTTTGAAGATGTGTACCTGACCTTCCAGGAGTATTTCCTCCGTGTTGGTAAGGATGCAAAGCGTTGGGGTCAGCCTATGGCTGCACTTTTGGGCGCATTTAAGGCGCAGATGGACTTGAAGATTGCTGCCATTGGCGGTAAGGACTCTATGTCCGGTACTTTTGAGGATATTGATGTACCGCCCACTCTGGTTTCTTTTGCAGTTACTACAGAAAAGGTCAATAACATCATCTCCAATGATTTCAAGAAGGCCGGCAGCCGCGTGGTATGGCTGAAGCCGGACTATGAAGCAAGCGGACTTCCCAATGCAGAGTCTTTGCTGAAGGTATTTGCAAAGGTTACTGACCTGATGCGTCAGGGCAAAGTGCTTTCCTGCTATACTCCCGGTCTTGGCGGTATTGGCGAAGCTGTGATGAAGATGTGTTACGGCAACGGCTTTGGCTTTGCTTTTAATTCCAAGCTGTCTGTACAGGATATCTTCGGCTATGCTTACGGTAGCTTCCTGCTGGAAGTGACCGAGGATGTTGCGGATGCAGTCGTCGTAGGTGAGGTTTGTGAGAATGCACAGATCACTTATGGTGCTGAGAAGCTGGCTCTGGGTGCATTGCAGACGGCTTATGAAGATAAGCTGGAGAGCGTGTATTCCTGTAATATTGCAGACGTAGATACACCGATTGAGACTGTTTCTTTTGATGCAAAGTCCCGTATTGCACCTGCGATCAAGGTTGCTAAGCCCAAGGTGTTGATCCCTGTATTCCCCGGTACAAACTGTGAGTACGATTCTGCTCGTGCAGTTGTAGATGCCGGCGGTGAGGCTGAGATCTTTGTGGTGAAGAACAGAACTGCAGATGCCATTGCACGCAGTGTTGAGGAGTTTGCCAAGAAGATCGAAGATAGCCAGATGATCTTTATCCCCGGTGGTTTCTCCGGTGGTGACGAGCCTGATGGCTCCGGTAAGTTTATTACTGCATTCTTCCGTAATGGTGCGATCAAGGAGTCTGTCACCAGACTGCTTGAGCAGCGTGACGGCCTGATGTGCGGTATCTGCAACGGTTTCCAGGCCCTCATTAAGCTCGGCTTAGTTCCCTATGGAAAGATCATGGATACCGATGAGAATTGCCCCACCTTGACATTCAATGTCATTGGCCGTCACCAGAGCCGCATTGTGCGTACTCGCGTAGCGTCTAATATGTCTCCTTGGCTGGCTAACACCCAGGTTGGTGATGTTTACAACGTGGCGATCTCTCATGGTGAAGGCAGATTCTACGCTTCTGAGGAATTGGCTCGCCAGCTGATCGCCAACGGTCAGGTTGCTACCCAGTATGTTGATCTTGATGGCAACGCAACTGCAGATGTCCACTTCAATCCCAATGGCTCTATCTTCGCCATTGAAGGCATTACATCTCCTGATGGCCGTGTCTTTGGTAAGATGGGTCATAGTGAACGTATCGGCAACGGCCTTTACAAAAATGTTCCCGGCGATTACGACATTAAGATGTTCCGTTCTGCTGTGGAATACTTCAAGTAATTATAAAAATACCTGCTTACTGAAAAGTAAGCAGGTATTTTTTATAGCTTTATAACGTCCTTTACAGTCAAAGATTTTTCCTCGACCGTAAACAGGATATCGAAGCCGGCAAAGGGAAGTCCATATTGCCGTTGTGCATCTTTTTGATAAGATGGACGTGGGTCATGGGATAATACTCCCAGCAGAGCGCTGCGCTTATTCTCAGGGATTTTATGTAATAAATCCTCCGGGAATATCACGTCCAGCAAGAAGTCGTCAGCAGTCTGTGTAAAGCCACCGGTGGCATCCGGATGGCTATCACAGTAGGGGATGTAGGGTTTAATATCGAAAATAGGCGTTCCGTCCATAAGATCTGCCCCAGCAACATGGATCACAGGGCCGTGTTGCGGTGTTTGTTCTATACCAAGAATTCGCACACTGGACAAGCCAATTTCGTTGGGACGGAAGGGAGAGCGTGTGGCAAATACGCCCATTCTGGTATTACCGCCTAATCTGGGAGGCCTGACAGTAGGACTCCAGCCATCTTTTACGGCTTTTGAAAATTGCCAGATGATCCAAAGGTGGGAAAAATCTTCTAGACCTCTCAGAGCATCGGGATTGCGGTATTCCGGCTCAAAGATGATGGTAGATGTTAAGTCGTCTACTAGGCCGCTTTGCCGGGGAATACCAAATTTAGATGGAAAATCACTGTGAATCCGTGCAATGATCTGCATAGATACTTGTTCCATATTACATCGTCACCTTTCTGCACAGGAAGGAAATCACAAAGAAGATAGCCAATACCAAGCTGATTGCTGCGCCGGCAGATGCGCCCAGTGCATAGGAAATGCAAAGACCGAGGATACCTGCAAGTAGCGCAATGCCGATTGAAAACAGATGATACTGTTTTAAATTGCGGCTGATATTTCTGCCTGAAGCGGCTGGCAGTACCAGCAAGGAGTTTAGAATCAACAGACCAACAGAGGAGATGGAAAGGGTAACGATCAGCGCGATGGCAGTGGTAAAAAGGGTCTGCATAAAGCCGATACGGATGCCTCGGGAAGAAGCAAGATGGGGATATATAGAGCAGAGGGTCAGCTTATTGGAGTAGACAACCCAGAAAACAACTACCGCAAGCAACAGGATAAATAAAACACCGATCTGGCCCGGGGTGATAGATAAAATATCACCAATTAAGTACTTGTTATACTTCGTAAAGCTTCCACCGCCTAATGTGGCAATAAAGATACCTAAGGCAACGGCAGTGCTGGAAAATACACCGATCAGGGTGTCGGCTGCGTGATTGCTGCGGATGCGAACAAAGGAAAATAGCAATGCAAAAATAACTGCGAATACCACGCTGACCCAAGTGGGGCTGGTAATGCCGCAAATTGCGCCAATGGCAATGCCTGTAAAGGCTGAGTGCCCCAATGCGTCAGAGAAGAAACTCATTTTGCCCGTGACGATCATTGTAGAGGTCATTCCAAACAGGGGACACATAACCAATATGGCCAAAAGTGCGTTTTTCATGAAATCCCAGTGCAGTATTTCAAAGGGAAGAAGATCACAAAGGGCGTACCAAAATTGCATCATTTTACACCGCCTTTTCTGTGAAATACTGTCTTGAATGCTTCGGAATTAAGGACCTCTGCGGCACTTCCTTGGCATTTGATGCCGTGGTCAATGAGAATGACTTGGTTTGCATAGGTATCAAGCATTCCAAAATCATGGGTAGTCATAAGAATAGATAGGTCATATGTTTGACGGATCTCGTCGAGCATGTCCATCAGCATTTGCATACCCTCTACGTCCACACCGGATAAAGGCTCGTCTAGAATCAGAATGTTAGGTAGCGGCTCCAAGGCAAGGGCGAGCAATACTCTTTGCAGTTCACCACCGGATAAAGTGCCGACGCGCTTGTCAATGAGATCTTCACCATGGACTCTGGAAAGGCATTCTAAAATCAATTCGCGCATAGATTTTCCAATGCCTAAAAAGGCCGGGCGTTTGCTCATGCAGCAGGCAAACAGATCTGCAACACTTACAGGGTCTCCGGGATCAAAAGTAGGACTTTGAGGCACATAGCCTATCTTCATTTTTTGATGCCGTTGCCCGGGTACGGAAAAAGAAATAATACCGGAATATTCCTGCTGATTTAAGATGGTTTTCAGTAATGTACTTTTGCCTGCACCGTTAGGGCCGATCAAGGCAATCATTTCTCCGCAATGTACGTGTAGATTTACATCTTCCAGAATGACGTCATTGCCGATTTTTACAGTAAGATCCTGAATGCGGAGGCAGCAAGCGTGACCGCAGCTGCGGCCATGGGAACCAATATTCATTGCAATGCCTCCTTTAATGTGTTGATATTATGATACATGGCATCAAAATAGCTATCTGCGCTCATGGCCATATCCAGGCTATAGATGGGGATGTCGGCTTCCTTACTTATAACTGAGGCAGCAGATGTGCTGCCGTTGGTTTCTGTAAAGACTGCTGTTAGGTTATGCTCCTTCACAATTTGGATCAGCTGGATTAGTTCCTGTGCAGAGGCTTCTGCACCGGATTCTTCCTCCAGAGCATGTACGATCTGCAAACCATAGGCTTCCGCCAGATATCCAAAACCATCATGAAAGGTGATAAGTTTGTTGTTGGATAGGGAGGATAAGGTTTCGACTGCATAAGCGTCTAATTGGGATAGTTCAGCATCCAAAGAGAACATATTTTTCTCGAAAATGCTTTGATATTGCGGATATTGGTGGCAAAGATACCCGTAGATATTATTTGCCATTTGCTTTGCGTTGGCTACAGATAACCAGATGTGAGGGTCATATTCCTCGTGATGTGCATGGTCATGATCATGATCAGTGTGAGAACTGCACAGTAACTCAATGCCGGAAGATGCATCCAAAACTCTGCTATCATTACCGAGTGCGTCGGATAAAAAATCCTCCAATCCGGCGCCGGAGATGATAATCATCTTAGCATTTTCCAAGGCCTGCATTTGGGAGACTTTCAGCGTGTAGTCGTGCAGACAGGACACATCTTCTGTGATCAAACGGGAAACAGTTAGCTCAGTTCCCTGACAAATTCTGTGAGTAAACTCATAAACAGGGAGGGTGGTGGCTACAATTTCTCCCTGATTTGGCTGCACGCAACCGACTGTACATAAGCAAAAACTTATGCAAAGGATATAGACTATCAAACGTTTCATAGGTATCATCCTAATCATATATTTCTATCTATAGAATAACACATTTGTCAAGAAAAAAGAGGCTGCAATCGCAGCCTCTTGTAGGATTAGTGGGTTTCTACCCATTCATTGACTTTGGCCTTGGCCAGTCTGAGGATGTCCTCCTTAGGATAGGGAGAAGATTCGCCACCCTGAACATACAAAAAGTACAGTCCACTGGGAGTCTGGAACAGGATCTCTTCGTAACCGGCAGGATCGCCATAAAAACCGTATGTATATTTCTTGATCAAGGTTGCGGTTTCGGTATCATATTCTTTTTTGCAAATGATTTTCTTCATAATATTACCTCCTTTGATAACAATGCAAACATATTATATCGGGTTTTCTTGCGAAATCAAGTACTTTTCTGTAAAAAAAGAAATTTTAATTTAAAAATACTAAGGAATTGTTCTGGACTTAGGGGATTTTTTGTGGTAATCTTACACAAATGAGGTGATATTTTGAAGAACTTTCCTTTATTTACCACTTCTTCCGGTGTGGCGAGTCTTACATTGGAGGAGATACCATATAGTCAGCAGGCATTTATACGATTGCAGTCCTGTATTGACCCAGCTGCACTGTTAGAAGAATGTAAATCATTTTGCACAGCGGTAGGGGCAACGCAGGTATTTGCCACAGGCCATAATTTTCTTGCCCAATTTCCTGCTTATACGGATCTTGTGAAGATGTGCGTCAGTCGTGATGATGTTGCAGATACTGATGCTTGTTTGTTTCCTCTACAGGAAAAGACAATAGAGCAATGGCGGCAGATCCATAATGATAGGATGAAGGATGTTCCTCTGCGCTCTTATATGACAACGCAGAAAGCTATGAAGATTGCACAGCAGGGCAGCGGCTATTTTGTGCATCAGGATGGGCAGCTTTTGGGCATTGGTGTGGTGTCCGGATCGTGTATAGAGGCAGTCATTTCTACCAAACCGGGAATGGGGCAGACAGTGCTTGGTGCATTGTGTACGGCAACAGATTGTGAGCAGATTTATGTGGAGGTTGCCACGGAAAATATACCTGCTATGAAGCTTTATCAGCGCTTGGGATTTATCCCGGTGGAACAAATTGCCAGATGGTATAAAATAATTTAAGTTTGTCAAGTAAAAATGCTTGACAAAGCCTCGCTGATAGTGTATGATACACCAGGTGTCAAGGTTAAGCACTTGACAAGGAGGTCTGGTATGGACGCATTGGAAATGACATTGCTGTTTGATTATTACGGCGAATTGCTGACAGAACGGCAGCGTATGTGCTTTGATCTGCGTCATAATCAGGATCTGTCTTTGGCTGAGATCGCTGAGGAATTACAGGTCAGCAGACAAGGTGTGCATGATAATTTGTCCCGAGCTGAGGCGTTATTACGAAATATGGAAGAGAAGACCGGGTGTGTCAGTAGAGATTTGCGCTGCCGCAAGGCTATGCGAGAAATTCTTGCAGCTGCAAACACCTTAAAGAAATGCGATGATTTTCAGGTTTCTTCTCTAGCAGAGCAGATTATCACCTGTGTAGGTGAGATCGAGGAGTAAGATATGGCATTTGAAGGATTAACTGAAAAAATTTCTGCAGCCTTCAAAAAGCTCAGAGGCAAAGGCCGATTGAAGGAGTCCGATGTTAAAGAGGCGATGCGCGAAATTCGCATGGCACTTTTGGAAGCGGATGTCAGCTATAAGGTTGTCAAGGACTTTACAAAATCTGTCACAGAACGTTGTGTTGGCTCTGATGTTTTGGAATCCTTGAGTCCTGCCCAGATGATTGTAAAGATCGTCAATGAAGAGCTCACTGCGCTGATAGGCAGTGATGCCAAACATATTACTATCAATCCCAACGGACCGACGGTTGTGATGCTTGTTGGCTTGCAGGGCGCAGGTAAAACGACCAACGGTAGTAAGTTGGCAGGCCTTATGAAGCGGCAAGGTAAAAATCCTTTGCTGGTTGCCTGCGATATTTACCGCCCGGCTGCCATTCAGCAGCTAAAGGTGTGCGGTGAAAAGCTGGGTATCCCGGTGTTTGAAAAGGGACAAACGAATCCCGTGCAAATTGCAAAGGATGCCGTTCTTTATGCCCGTCAGCACGGTCACGATATGGTGTTTTTGGATACCGCC
>JAZRCU010000122.1:0-17581 GCA_045659965.1 Faecousia sp. | reverse complement strand
ACTCGAACCGTCGACCTCCAGCGTGACAGGCTGGCGTGCTAACCGACTGCACCACCGGGCCAAATTGGTGGGAACAACAGGGCTCGAACCTGTGACCCCATGCTTGTAAGGCATGTGCTCTCCCAGCTGAGCTATGCTCCCATACCTGTAACTGAAACGCGTTTGCATCCCAGCGACGGGTATTATTATAACCAAGGAACCCCTATTTGTCAAGCACTTTTTTCGATTTTTTAACGATAATTTTTCAAAGAAAATAATCTATATTTTCCCTTGAAATTCTAAGCAAAATCAAACTTTTTTCAGAATTTCTCTGATATCCTCCGGAGTGAAGGTATAAACCTCATCACAGAACTGACATTCTACCGGGAAGGGCTTTCCCTCCTGAGCGATTTCCTCAAGTTCCTTTCTTCCAAGGCTGATCAGCGCAGCGGTTACACGATCGCGAGAGCAATAGCATTTATAGGCAACCTCTGTAGTTTCCATGAACACAACACCCAGATCACCGCAGACCTGTCCCAGAATATCCTCAGGAGTCAGTCCTGCCTCCAGCATAGTGGTCACAGCGCCAGCTCGACGAATCCCCTCCTCTACCTTGTCAATGGTCTCATCAGTAGCACCGGGCAGCAACTGGATCAAATAGCCACCCGCTACCTTCACCTTCATATCTCGGTCAACAAGCACACCCAGCGCGCAAGCAGTAGGTGTCTGCTCACTCTGGGCAAAATACGCAGTAATATCATCACCGATCTCTCCGGACACCAGCGGGATAGAGCCCACATAAGGCTCTTTCATCTGCAGATCCCGGATCACAGTCAATGTTCCGTTTCTTCCCACAGTCGCGCCTACATCCAACTTGCCGGGATGCAGTTCCACCAGAGGCACTTTCGGCTCGATCACATAGCCACGGACATTACCCACAGGATCAGACACGCAAACCATGCTGCCAATAGGGCCGTCGCCTTTGATCTGCAGAGTCATAGATCCGTTTTCCACCTTCTGCATATTGCCCATCATGGAAGCGGCTGTCAAGGCTCTGCCAAAGGCTGCAGACGCATTGGGTGTTGTTCCCTGAATTTCGGTTGCACGACGTACCATATCTGTAGAGCGGATGGCCACTACCTTTACCATGCCATCCATGCTCATTCCTCTTACTAAATAATCACTCATTTGATTTTCCCTTTCCTTGCCTTGATATAGATCCGCTGATCCTGAGGCCGGGGCGAGCAGAAAGCTCTGTCTGCATACACACCAATAGAGGTAAACCCGGCCTGCTTCAAATAGGAAACCAGTTGTTCCTGACTATAGGCATACTCTTTATGTTCTTCAAAACTGCGCTGCCACAGACCTCCGGTACGCTGAAACAGATCCATGCCGTAGGAGCAGATATTTGTTTCTTGATCAAACTCGCCGCGCCAGACGCAGTACACATCCTCGTCCTCGTCCAAAAATACCTGACCATCCATGGCCTGAAGCTTTTGTGGTGTATTCACATCGAAGATAAAAATGCCGCCGGGATTTAACGCCCGATAGATGCGGTGAAATGCCTTCAGGCAGTCCTCGGGGTCTACAATATAATCAATACTATCCAGCGCACTGACTGCTAAGTCCACGCCTCTTGGCAAGTAAAGCTCCTGAAGCTTCTGGCAAACAAACCGCGGAGGATTTTCCATGTCCTGACCTCGCTGAAAAGCCACGCAGAGCATTTCTTCAGACATGTCTACTCCAATCACGTCCAGACCCTTCTTGGCAAGCAACAGCGCCACAGAGCCTGTGCCGCAAGCCAAATCCGCTGCCGTTCTGGGTGTCAGCCCCTCTTTCTGCAAGATATGAAAATAGAAATCTACCACCGCGCTATAATCCACATCGTTGGTCAAGCGGTCATAACTTGCCGCAAGGGCATGATAAGCATCCATAGTCGTACCTCAAAAAAGCATCCCGGACGAAACGCCCGGGATGCCGCAATGTTTTAATTAGCGGTTGAAGATGCTGAAGATATCTTCGATATCGTCGGCAACCTTAGCATTGGTGCCAGTGGCAACCTTCTGCTCAGTTTCCTCCACCTTGGTCTCAAAACCGGTGGCGATAACGGTAACACGCATCTCATCCTCAAACTCATCAGAGGAGGTAGCGCCGAAGATAATGTTTGCTTCGGGGTTAGCAGCTTCCTGCACGATGCCAGCAGCAGTCTCAACATCATCCAAGGTCAGCTCGGAAGAACCGGTCACGTTCACCAGAACACCGGTAGCGCCATTGATGGAAGTCTCCAGCAAGGGGCTTGCAACTGCAGCCAGAGCAGCCTGCTCAGCCTTCTCACGACCTGCAGCAATACCAACACCCATGTGAGCCCGGCCAGCGTCCTTCATGATTGCAGAAACGTCAGCAAAGTCCAGGTTGATGATCACGCGATCGGAGTAGCCAACCAGCTCAGAGATAGAGGTCACAGCCTGCTTCAGCACATCGTCAGCAATGGCGAAAGCGTTAGCGAAGGTGATCTTCTGGTCGGTAACGTACTTCAGACGATCATTGGGGATAATGATCAGAGAGTCAACCTTGCCATGCAGAGCGTTGATGCCGCTCTCAGCCTGACGCATACGGTTTGCACCCTCGAACTTGAAGGGCTTGGTAACAACACCAACAGTCAGAATGCCAGCCTCGCGAGCCAGATCAGCCACGATAGGTGCAGCGCCGGTACCGGTGCCGCCGCCCATACCAGCGGTGATAAAGACCATATCGGTGCCTTCCAAAATCTTAGCAATCGCAGCTCTGCTCTCTTCTGCAGACTTCTGGCCGATCTCAGGCTTGGAGCCTGCGCCCATGCCGCCGGTGAGCTTCTCACCGATCTGGACCTTGTTGGGGCATACGGACTTATTCAGGTCCTGCTTATCAGTATTGATAACCACAAAGTCAACACCGGTAACACCGGCTTCGATCATGCGGTTGATAACGTTGTTGCCGGCACCGCCGATGCCGATCACCTTAATTTTTACGACGCGATCCTGGTACATTTCAGACATATTGTCTCCTCCTATGTATCGTTGCAGCGTGGTAGGCCCACTTCTGCCTTAATTATAATGTTACCTGTACATTCTAACTCGAAAATTGGATTTGGTCAATAGAAAATCTAAATTTTCGGCAAAGTTTTTTGCAAAAAGTTTTCATTTATTCACTAACGGGGGTAAATATTACTTCGTATGCCTTATCGGGGTCCGGTTGGACTGTCATGCTGGCATCCAGAACACCGCTATCATAGGACTCCATGTAGTCCCGGATAGCCACAGTGATAGCACCGATCTTTCTGGACAGCTCTGTACTGTCGCCCAAAAGGACCTCAAACCGGTCTGCATACCACATCTTCAGATCCGCAACATTGGATACATCCACAGTTGCGATCTCGCCTAAAACCCGACGGTCCTCTAAATACTGCAAAATAGAAACCGCAATATCCAGCTGCTGCGCCGCATTGACTGTAGCAGGAACAATCTCCCCTTCCGGAGTGGTTTCCTCAGACACCGGCTGGTAAGCCACCGCTGCGTTTCCTACTTGAGGATCAGCAATCTGCACACCTACCACCTTGGTATACGCCTGCGCATCTGCGCTGTTGATCTTTTCCACAACGCCGCCATCAGCTCGCATCAACCACCAGCCGCCATCCTGCGCTTCTACCGCATAGACAACATCCAGTTCTTTAATTTCAATCTTTACCGTATCCGGCAGTTTTATGCCTACACGGACTGTATCCACATAAGGAAGCTTAGAGATAATATTACTGCTGATCCGCGCTTCACTTAATGTCAGCAGATTTTCTCCATCCCGAATACCCGACGCCTCGCGGATATCCCATTCGGTATATTTTTCCATACCCGCAACTGTCACCACATCCACCTTAAAGAAAATGGACATGCCAAACAGCAGCGCCATAACCACAGCAATTACTGTCACAATGCGGAGAATAAATCGTGTTCTGTTAAACGGTCCCGGTTGGGTATACACTACCTCCGGCGCCGCGGTTTTCGGAGCCACTTTACGGCGCGTTCTTGTGGCAGTACTTGCTGCCGCCTTGGGTTTGGCAGTCCGGCTAACGGGTGCCGTTTTTCTTTTCACAGGGGCCTTTGCGCCAGCAGATACAGGCCGCTTTGTTTTCGCCTTCGTCCCATCTGCTCTTTTGGGCGTTCTCTGTTTGGTATCCATGTAATGCTCCTTTATCTTTCGGTGATCAAAGTCTGCATAATATCGCAAACACGCTGGGCAGAGTCCGGCACGCAAATCTTATGCAACGCCCGCTTCATTTCCTTTCTGGACGCTTCACTATCCAGAAGCTTCTGAATTTCCGCCATCAAACGTGCAGGTGTGCATTCTGTTTCCGGCAGCAGCACCGCTGCGCCATGGTCTGCCAAAGCCTTGGCATTTTTAGTCTGATGATCGTCAGTTACATTGGGAGACGGGATCAAAATGCACGGTGTCCCGGCCGCTGCGATCTCATTACAGGAAGAAGCACCAGCTCTGCTAATGATCACATCTGCAGCTGCCATCAATGTAGGCATATTATAGATATACTCCTGAAGGGTGATCATAGGGGCTTTTTCCAGATCAACGCCCAGCGCCTTCACCCGATCCGGCATCCACTCCCAGCCGTAGCTGCCTGTGGCATGGATATGGTGAAAAGGAAATCCCGCCTGCTGCTCCAGTACCAGAAGTTCTGAAACAGCTTCATTCATAGCCTTTGCGCCTTGACTGCCAAAGGCAGATACTACCAGCAATTCCTCTGTCAGTCCCAGTTCCTTCCGGGCATCTTCCCGCTTTGTAAACACAAATGCATCCCGGACCGGCATGCCCACCGTCTCCACCTTAGCAGGATCGTTGTAATATTTAGCGCTGTCTGCAAAACAAGTCAGCACCTTATCGGCCCGCTTGGCGATCATCCGCGTGGTCAAACCGGGCATAGCATTTGCTTCATGGACGCAAGTAGGGATCTTCAAAAGGCTTGCAGCCATCAAGGCCGGAAAGCTGGCAAAGCCGCCTGTACCAACCACAATATCTGCACCAAACGTCTGCAGGATCTTCTTGCACTTTCCAACAGACTGCAAAACATATGTGATGGCCTGAATATTCTGTTTGATACCTGCAAGACTCAAGCTGCGGGAAATACCCTTTGCCTCAATGGTTTCAATCGCAAAGCCCGCCTGAGGCACTAAGTCCTCTTCCATCCGGCCCTTAGAGCCGATAAACAGGATCTGATCTTCCGGATGACGTTCTTTCCAGCAATTTGCCACAGCAATGGCAGGATTGATATGTCCGCCTGTGCCGCCGCAGGTAAATACCACATTCATGTTTTTGCCTCCTGTTGCCCATTCGGGCTTGCCTGCCGGGAGATCCCCAGCACGATGCCCATCTGCGCCAAATTCACCGCCAGAGCCGTTCCACCATAGGAAAAGAAAGGCAAGGCTATGCCGGTGGAGGGCAGTAAATTGGTCACTACCCCAAAGTTTAAAAGCGTTTGCACCGCAATCAATGTTATAAGTCCGGCACAAAACACCGTAGAAAATCTGTCTTTTGCCTGTAAAGCGATCCAATATCCCCGAAGCACCAGCAGCGCAAACAAAACAATAATCACCG
Organism: Faecousia sp.; assembly: GCA_045659965.1. GTDB lineage: Bacteria > Bacillota > Clostridia > Oscillospirales > Oscillospiraceae > Faecousia. The sequence continues at coordinate 11,968 of JAZRCU010000122.1, read as the reverse complement.
CAGCGCCAACCAAGCCGATCTCCTCACAGATAATTGCAAAGATATAATCGTTATACTGAAATGGCAGATACAGATATTTCTGCTTACTTCTGCCAAGGCCTAAGCCAAACAAGCCACCGGACCCGATGGCATACAGAGATTGTAAAATCTGATAACCGGTATCCCCCGGATCTTGTTCCGGGTGCAGCCACGCCGTGACCCGATCTCCGGCATAGCCCATAAAGCTGACATAAATAATCACAAAGACTACCGCTGCCGCTGCCCCAGCTAACAACCATTTCGGTGATGTTCCGGCCACATACATCATCACCACTGCCACCATGCCCATAAGCATGATCGCAGACAAGTGCTTTTCCAGCGCCAATGGAATCAAGATCCCCAGAAGCGCCAAACCAAAGCCCAATACGCCTTGGCGAAAATCCTTTACGCTTGGACCAAAGCCTTTGGTCAGCCGGGCAAACAGTAAGATCATGGTAAACTTCGCGATCTCAGAGGGCTGAAACTGCAATCCCCCAATGCTGATCCACCGCTTTGCCCCATTGACGGATGTACCAAACAGCAAAACCGACAGCAAAAGCACAATACTGATCATATAAAGGGGCCAAGCCATTTTCAGCCAAAAATCTGCAGAAATTCTGCTGCAAAAGAACATTGCAACCAAGCCAATTACCGCGCAGATGCCCTGCTTGACAAGATATTTTGTAGTATCTGTATAGCCTGTGTCATAAGCACTTTGGGCAGAGCTTGCAGAATAGAGCATCAAAAGTCCGATCCCCAAAAGCAGCATCAGCAGCACCAGAAACCAAATATCTACCCTTGCTCCCCTCTGCACATACGCAGAGCGTTCCTCTTTGGTGTACAGAGTCCCCTCTGCACCCATTGGACGCTACCTCCTTGTTATCTGCCCTGAATACCGATCCAAGCCAAAATACACATTACTGCAGATACCGCAGTAAACACCAGCACAATCTTTTCTTCCTTCCAACCGCACATCTCAAAATGGTGGTGGATAGGTGCCATCTTAAAAATACGTTTTCCATGGGTCAGCTTGAAATAACCTACCTGCAAGATCACAGAAAGGGTCTCCACAATGTATACAAGACCGACCAACAACAAAATCAGCGGCATATCCAAAGCAAAGGACAATGCACATACAACACCGCCTAAGAACAAAGATCCTGTGTCGCCCATAAAGACCTTAGCAGGATGCCAGTTGTAGAACAAGTATGCCACCAAACCGCCGGTCAGCGCAGCAGGCAGCAGCGCCAGATCCCATTTTTCCTGAGCAATGGCCGCTGCTGTAAAGAATACCATCACCGGAATGGTAACGGAACTGGAAAGTCCATCCACGCCGTCGGTCAAGTTTACTGCATTGACACAGCCCACCATCACAAACATGGCAAAGAAAATGTATACCAGCGGATGAATGGGCAACGTAATATCCACAAACGGAATATACAGATCACAGGACATAACGCCCTGCTTGTACAACAAATACAGATACAGCGCAGAAACCGCCATCTGCAGCATTGCCTTCTGGGCGGAAGTCAAGCCAAGATTGCGCTTAAATTTCAGCTTGAAGAAGTCATCCAAAAAGCCAACCAGACCGAAGCACAAAGAAAGTGCCAATACATAAAAGCCTGTATAATCGGCAGTGGTAAACAAATTGCCAACCAAACACAAAATCGCAGCCAGAATGAACATTAAGCCGCCCATCATGGGTGTTCCGGCCTTGTAATTATGCCAAGTAGGACCTACCTCACGAATGGATTGTCCCGCCTTCAGCGCCCGTAATACCGGCAGCAAAAAATATCCGATCACACCTGTTAAAACAGCGCTAACCAGCCCTGTCACAATGATTCTAGTCATAATGTCCTCCACTTATTTCTCTAAGAAACGCTCCAGAGTCAGCTCCATGCGCATGCCACGGCTGCCCTTAAACAAAAGCGTATCACCGGGCTTTGCTACCTCACGGAGCACCTGTACCAGTCGGTCCCGATCTGTAAATGCTCTGGCTCTGCCCTCCGGCATTCCTCCGGTCAGACAACCATTGAGCACACGCATACTATTAGGGCCGTAGGCAAATACAAAATCTGCATGTTCTGCTGCAGTTCTTCCCAACTTATAATGCTCAGCCTGGGTGCAGGAGCCAAGCTCCAGCATATCTCCCAGCACCGCAATCCGGCGACCAGGCTTGTTGCCCAAAACCGCCAAAGCCGCTGCCATAGACTCAGGACCTGCATTATAGCAATCCTTAATAATCATAAATCCGTCTTGTTGATAGATTTCCTGACGGCCTTCCATATTATGAAACTGCTTAAGACTTTCGCTGATCCGCTGCGCAGGCACATCCATGGTCAAGCCAACTGCCACAGCTGCCAAGGCATCGGAAATATAGTGGTTGCCCTCCAGAGGTAATTGCACCCCAAAGGACTGCCCATTCCCCTGCACTTGGAAAGAAATTCTACCCTGTTGCTGCTGCACATTCTGACCTAACACATGGCACTCAGCATTATAAACACCAAAGTATGTCGGTTTGCGATCAATGGTCTTGCTGACATTCCACAAATGGCTGTCATCACCGTTAAGGATCAGAGGCTTATCCGCATCCATTCCCTCTGTGATCTCCATCTTTGCCTGCAGGATGCCTTCCTGTGAGCCTAGATGTTCAATATGCATTACGCCAATATTGATAATCACGCCAATATCCGGTTTTGCAATATCGCTTAAATACGCAATCTCCCGAAAATGGTTCATGCCCATTTCCAGCACGGCTACCTGGGTGTCTTCCGGCATAGCCAAAATCGCCATGGGCATACCAATGTCATTGTTATGATTTACAGGTGTCTTACTGACGCGGTATGTACTCTCAAGCACGGTGGCGATCATTTCCTTTGTGGTGCTCTTGCCTACCGATCCGGTGACACCTACCACCTTCATCCCAAGACGCTGCCGTTCCTGTTTCGCAATCAGTCCCAGCGCGATCCGGGTATCGTCCACAATAATGGCAGGATAATCTCCCTCACAGTGAGTGCATAATACCGCAGCTGCTCCTTTTTCCATAGCAGCCGGGATAAAATCATGGCCATCCCGAACACCCTGCAACGCCACAAACAACTGCCCCGGCTCTAATTTCCGGGTATCATTGTTTGCACCTAAAAAGGCAACGTCCTTATATTTTTCATCAATGCGGCCGCCACACCATGTAGCTGCCTGCTGCAGGGTAATTCTGCCCATGTTATTCCCTCGTTTCCTCCAGGTAAGCGGCAACCACTTCCCGCTCATCTAAGTGATGTTTCACACCGTTGATCTCCTGATATGTCTCGTGGCCTTTACCAGCCAATACAATTATATCATGCTTTTTCGCAATGTCCATAGCATGACGAATAGAAGTAGGACGATTTTCGATCACTTCGTAATTTCTCTTGGCAGGATCAATACCTTTGACAATGTCGCCAATGATAGACATAGGCGCCTCTGTTCTGGGATTGTCAGAGGTAATGATAGCCCAATCGGCAATATCTGTACCGATCTTGCCCATAATGGGGCGCTTGATAGGATCTCTGTCACCGCCACAGCCAAACACCGCGATCAGTCTGCCCTTACAAAAACCCTTCACAGAGGACAGCACATTTTCCAGTCCGTCCGGTGTGTGTGCGTAGTCAATTAACACGGTATAGGGTTTGCCGGGAGTAGGTACTACCTCTACTCTTCCCTTGACACCTTGGGCGCTCTGCAATGCCTTGGCGATTTCCTCCAGAGAAAGTCCCAGCTGCAGGCCGCAGCCAATCACAGTCAGCGCATTATATACAGTAAACTTGCCGGGGATCGGCAGCTGCACCTGTACCTGCTTGCCATCTATCTGGGCCGCAAAGGAAATGCCGTCAGGCAGCAATTCCTGATTGGACGCATTTAGGTTTCCCTTTCCTGCAACACTTGTGTAAAGCATATCCCCTGTAGCCTTTTTACAAATACGGCTGCACCAAGGATCGTCTGCATTGGCCACACACTTTTTGCTTCTTGCAAACAATTCTGCCTTAGTATCGCAGTAATTTTCCATGGTGACATGGAAATCCAGATGATCTTCTGTCAAATTGGTAAAAGCCGCCACATCAAAAGTCAAGCCGCCAACACGATCCAAGGCAATAGCGTGGGAAGAAACCTCCATGACCACGTGGCTGCAGCCGGCATCACGCATTTGGGCAAACAGCGCCTGCAGATCCAGGCTTTCCGGTGTTGTCCGGTCACCGGGCAAAAACTGCTGGCCGATCATATTGCCCATGGTGCCTACAAGACCCACCTTGGCATTGCAGCTTGTTTCTAAAACGTGCTTAATCAGCAACGCAGAAGATGTCTTTCCGTTTGTTCCGGTAATGCCAATGAGGCACATATCCTTTGCCGGATGACCATAGAAATTTGCACCGATCAATGCCAGCGCCAAACGGTCAGATGCCACCAGAACATAGGGTACGTCCTCAGTAGGTTCTACCGCAGTCACCACCGCCACAGCACCCTTTTCCATGGCCATAGGAATATATTTATTTCCATCGGTCACAAAGCCGGTGATGGCCACAAAAAGGCTGCCGGGGGTGACCTTTCTGGAATCGTAGGCAACTGCCTCAATTTCCGTATCCAAATTCACATTGGTCTTTAAAACTTCCAGACCGTCCAATAGCTTATGTAATTTCATACATTCTCCTTTTTGCAGCATTAATCTGCCGCCTTTGTATCCATAAACACCAGTGTCACTGCACTACCGCGGGTCACTTCTGTACCCGGTGCAACGCTCTGGCTGATCACTTTCACATTTGAATTCATTTCTGTATTGCCGGATATGGTTACATACACCCCGGCATTTGCGGCAGCATCTGCCGCCTGACTGCGATTCATCCCTGTAAAATCCGGCATTGTCACTGTTGCCTGCTCTAAACTTTCACCCAAGTAAACGATCGCTTGGCTATTTTTATAAATTTCTTCTCCTGCCCCGGGAATTTGCCCGGTAACAGCATCTGAAGTTCCTGAGAATACACCCTCTATTCCAAGGGCTTTTAACTGACTTTGGGCATCCTTTTGATCTAGGCCGATCAGATCTGGCATGGTCACTTTTTCCTCTTGGACTTTTGCAACCCCCAGATAAGGTAAAATATCCGCCATTACCGCCCCTACTGTAGGCGCCGCCATGACACCGCCGGAAATATAGATCCCAGTCTGCCGGGATGGTGTATCCAAGGCTACCATTACAATATACTCCGGATTGTCCATGGGCGCAACCCCTACAAAGGAAACAATTTTATCCAGTACCCGTTGACCATTGGCATCAAACACGTCGATCTTCTCGCTGGTGCCGGTTTTGCCCCCAATGGCATAGCCAGCCACCGCTGCATTTTTGGCCGTTCCCTCCTCCACTACCGACATCATCAGCTGCCGCATAATTTGGGAGGTTTCTTCGCTGATCACCTGTCGCACTTGGGTAGGCTCTTGACTTAGCACCGTGTTTCCGACAGCATCGGTCACTTCCGATACGATATAGGGCTCTATGAGATTTCCCCCATTGACCACGGCCGCTACGATCCGCACCAACTGCAAGGGCGTAATTTTAAAAGTCTGCCCAAAAGAGCCGGAGGTTAGCGATGCAGTTCCCCATTTCTGGGTTTCTGTCACCAAAGATTTATCAAAGAATATCCCTTTGCTTTCGCCATACAGGTCAATCCCGGTCTTTTCCAAAACCCCAAACTTTTCTATATAGGAATAAAACTGTTCCCCACCCATTTTGAGGGCAATATGGGCAAAGGCGATGTTACAGGAGTTTTGCAGCGCTTGCGGTGTTTTTTCTGCCCCGTGCCCTGTAGATTTCCAGCAATGTAATCGTTGGGAACGTCCCGGAATCTGCTCTGCACCGGAACAATGGAAATTGGTTTCCAGATCAATGGCACCGCAATCCAGCGCCGCCGCCATGGTCAACAGTTTGAACGTTGACCCCGGCTCATAGCCATCAGAAATGCAACGATTTCTCCACTGTTTCAATCTGGCTGCGGAGAGCTGCTGCAAATATTTCGCCTTCAGATCTTCATGCTCAGCACTACTGTGTGGCAAGGCAAGATACGCAAGCCTTTGCTGCTCCAATTCCTCAGCCGCCTCCGGGTCTGCCACCTCTAAATAGGCATTGGGATCATAATTCCCCAGAGTAGCCATAGCCAAAATCTCACCGGTGTTTACATTCATCACAATGCCAAAGCCACCATTTTGCACATCATAGCGATCAATGGCCGCCTGAATTTGTTTTTCAAGACAGGCCTGTATGGTAGCATCCAGCGTCAGCACCACATCACAGCCTTTTCGGGAGTTCAGATACTCCTCATAGGAAAAGGGCATATCCATCTCATTGTTACCCTTGGTAGTGATCACCTTTCCGGGGCTGCCGCTTAAATACTGGTTATATGCCGCCTCTATCCCCTCCGCCCCGGTGTTGGAAGCATCAGTAAAACCGATCACTTGGGACGCTAGCGTTCCATAGGGATAGTATCGCACAGAGCTGGGCTCTATATGAATTCCGGATATTTGATATTGTTCAATATACTGTAGGACTTGCCCAGAGATCTCTTCTTCCACTCTGGCCGCGATCTGCTTATAGCGTTTGGTATAGTCCTGTCCTTGTTTTTCGATCCACTGCGGATCAAGACTCAAAAGCTGTCCTAAATAGGCAGAAATAGCGCCCAGGTCCGCCTTGGATTGTTTTAATTCGTGAGGGTCTAAATAGATCGTCACAACACCCCGGGAGGTGGCCAGAATGTTCATGTTCCGGTCGTAGATATATCCCCGATCAGCTGCCACTTGGGTGGTGCGGGTCTGATTTCTTATGGCCTTAGCTGCATAATATTCGTAATTGCGTACCATCAGGTCATAAAGGCGAAACAGTACCGGTACAAAAGCCAAAATCCCAAGCACCAAGGCCATAGCAAGAATTCTTCGGTGTTGCCCGGAGTCTGCCCGGATCCTTTCATATTGCCTGATATGCTTCTTTTCTGCCATACGAGCCCAACCTTTCCCACCTACTTAAAATGGGCAGCAAGGGAATCCCTCGCCGCCCATTGCAGCTACTATTAAAGTGTATTGGTTGGGCTATGCTTTATGCAAATAAGCCAGCTAAAAATGTGCAGAATTGATCCCACGCGCCTGCCGATGCTTCCTGTTCTACGGAAGGTACTGTAATAGCAATTCTTTGCACCTGATCCTTAGGTACCATACCCAAGGCCAGCGCTGTTCTTTCCACTTCCTCCAGATCATACCCAGCTTCATAAGCAGCTTCTAGGGCAGCCTTCTCGCTTTGCAAAGTCTGTACATATTCTGCCATCACAGCATTTTGCTGCCGGACAGTATTCAGCTGCCCCAGTCCCACAAACATGAAGATCAAAACTACAGCACACATTGCAATGGCCGCAGTTGCCACAGGGTCTATAAACAATGTGATCTTCTTATGCTTGCGTACCTTGGGCATACGCAAGGTCTTTAAAGGCACAACAGGTGCGATCTTCTGCGCAGCACTACCTGCGGTATAGAACTGAATATATTGGATATCCGGCTTGTTAGTCATAACATCGCACCCTTTCGTTTTATTTTATAACTTTTCGCATACACGCAGCTTTGCACTACGGGAACGGGGATTTACATCCAATTCTTCCTGACTGGCCACAATGGGCTTACGGCTGATCAGCTTTACCTTCGGCTTATTTCCACAGATACAAACCGGGAAGTTAGGCGGGCAAGTGCAGCCTTTTGAAGCCTCTGCCATTGCAGTCTTAACAATTCGATCTTCCAAAGAATGGAAGGTGATAATTGCCAGCCGTCCGCCGGGATTTAGCAGAGGGATTGCATCCCGGAGCACCTTCTCTACCGAGCCTAATTCGTCATTGACGGCAATTCGAATTGCTTGAAAAGAACGCTTTGCAGGATGTTGCTTCTCCCGTAATGCCGCAGGAGGCATCGCAGAACGGATCACATCCACAAGTTCTAAGGTTGTTTTGATCGGCGCCGTTTCCCGACGTCGGCAGATCGCAGAAGCGATCTGGGGGGCATATCTTTCTTCACCGTAGGTGTAGAGAATTCGCTTTAATTCCTCTTGACTCCAAGTGTTGATCACAGCGTAAGCATCCAAGGCATCCTCAGCATTCATCCGCATATCCAGCGGTGCATCCTGCATGTAGGAAAATCCCCGGGCGGCATCATCCAATTGCGGAGAGGAAACGCCCAGATCCAGCAAGATGCCATCAACACCATCAATTTGCAGATCAGACAACACCTGTTTGATCTCGCAGAAGTTATTATGCACCAAGGTAACTCTATCTTTATAAGGAGCTAACCGCTCCCCTGCTGCCTTTAATGCAACGGTATCTCTGTCAATGCCGATCAGCCGACCGGTGGTTAAACGTTTGGCGATCTGGCTGGAGTGGCCCGCGCCACCCAAGGTGCCGTCCACATAAATCCCATCAGGTTTGATATCCAAGCCGTCCAGACATTCTTGCAACAGAACAGAAACGTGATAAAACTCACTCATAGGCCGATTGCCTCCAGGGAAGCCAGCAGCTTTTCAGGAGTAAGATTTTCAGCTTCGAAGGCTGCAAATTCTTCTGCATCCCAAATTTCCGCCTGTCCTGCCCGACCGACGATCATCACGTCCCGACCAATGCCTGCATATTCCAGCAGGAACTGGGTCAAGGAAAAACGAAACTGTTTATCGGGGCTGCACTGGTTGGCATTCATAAAGATCAGGCTGGTGGCAGCAGAACGCTGAGAGATAGGCAAGGTGTTGTAGTTTTGCACCAAGGTCTGCCAGTCCTGTGCTGTATAAACAGTCAGGCAGCGACGACCGCAATTGACACCTAAAGTGACAAAGAAGTCCGTACCTAACTCTGCACGGAGTTTTGCCGGCACAAACAGGCGGTTTTTCTCATCCAATTTTGCAGGGTATTTGCCAATCACGATCCTCACCTCACTCCATTTTGCTCCACTTTGCTACCATTTTGCTCCATTTACCAACAGTATAACTGATTGTTTTTCAAAAATCAATATTTTTTTCGCTGTTTTTCCAAAATTTTTCCCGAAAATACGGAGAAATTTGTATTTTCAAACACTTGTTCTAAAATATTCTATTCGACAATTTCTACCGCACCGTCTTTCCAACCAATTCGCAGTTTCCCCGGTCGTTTTCCGCGATGAAGCAAATAGACACATAAAGCCCCCTCCACCTGCTCCTGTACTACTCGACGCAACTGCCGGGCTCCGGCAGTTGCGTCTTGTTTTTCCGCCAACTTTTCTGCCAGTTCCTCCGAAAAGCTAATCTGCAAGCCGGTCGCCGCCCCTCGTTCCTGAAGCTGATAAAGATATTTTTCAACAATCTGACAACTTGCTGTTTTTTCCAAGGGAGAAAAATGCACCACTCGATCGAGCCGTCCTAAAAATTCCGGAGAAAACCGTTGCCGCAAAGAGCCTTCCATTTGCCCTTCCCTACCCGAGGGTTGAAATCCCAGACCATCTCCTTTTACTTCACTGCCAATATTGGAGGTCATAACGATCAACGCATTTCGAAAGCTGACCTTTCTACCTGTAGAGTCCGTCAGTTCGCCCTCTTCCATGATCTGCAGCAAAATCCCCACCACATCCGGATGAGCCTTTTCCAGTTCATCAAATAGCACCAGACAATAAGGCCGCCGGCGCACCGCCTCTGTCAACTTTCCTCCCTCTTCATAGCCTACATACCCCGGAGGCGCACCGATGAGTCTGGCAACAGATTGTTTTTCCATAAACTCCGTCATATCCAGCCGGATCATAGCCTTCCGGCTACCGTACAACTCCTGTGCGATTGCCCGGCACAATTCTGTCTTGCCAACCCCAGTTGGGCCGCAAAACAGCATACACGCACCGGGACGGGACGGCTCTCGCAGGCCAAAAAGTCCTCTACGGATGGTATCTGCCACCTGTCCCACCGCCTTATCCTGTCCAATCACATGACGTTTAAGGAGCATTTCCAAATGCACAAGCCGCTGCCGTTCATCAGATGTCAGCCTTCCTACCGGAATCCCAGTGCGATTACTGACTGCCCAAGCAATATCCTCCCCTGTTACAACTCTGGGTCTACGGGTGTCCGTACTTCTGCCTGCCATTTTTCGCATTTTATCCCGCAGCACTGCAGCCTTTTCAAATTGGCTCTCCCGGACTGCCATATGAAGTTCCTGTTCCAGTTCCTGCCGAGCAGGAATTCTATGCTGCTGCAGTTGCTCCATTCGAGCATGGGCAGCGCCCTCATCTAAAAGGTCAATGGCCTTATCCGGCAGATACAGGTCCGGCAAGTAACGCACAGATAAACGCACCGCCTCCCGGATAGCCTCCTCTGTCAAATGCATTCTGTGATGCTGCTCCAGCCCCGGCTTTAAGCCATGTAAAATATCCAAGGTTGCCTGCTTGCTGGGCTCTGCCACCTGCACCGGGCGAAATCTTCTCTCCAAAGCCGGATCTTTTTCAATATATTTGCGGTACTCCTCCGGTGTGGTAGCCCCTAGCATCTGCAGTTCTCCCCGGCCTAAAGCAGGTTTTAAAATGTTGGCCGCATCAATAGCGCCTTCTGCAGCGCCTGCCCCGACAATGGTGTGCATCTCATCTACAAATAAGATTACATTTTCGCTGCGTTTGATCTCCCCCAGCACATCCCGTAGCCGTTCTTCAAATTCGCCTCGATATTTTGTCCCGGCTACCAGATTGGCCATATTTAAACTGATCAATCGCTTATCTTTCAGCTGAGGCGGCACATTTCCCGTTGCCATCCGTTGGGCTAAGCCTTCTACAATGGCAGTCTTTCCCACCCCCGGCTCTCCGACCAGCGCCGGATTGTTTTTATTCTTTCGACTCAGGATCCCGATCACCATATCAATTTCCCGATCTCTGCCGATCACCGGGGACATGTGCATCACTTTTAAAAGCAGATCCTCGCCGAACTGTTCCAATAGTTTCGTTTTAACCGCCTCCTTGCCGCCTCTTAAGACATTTTGCCTTTCCCATTGCATAAAATTTACCGCATCACTAAACAGTACCCCAGGCTCGATCTGGCTGCATTGCAACAAAATCCCTGTCTGCACATTATCGCTGCGCAGTAAAGATAACAGAATATGGATCCCCTCTACTTCCTCCGCACCCGCCCTTTGGGCTTCCCGTCTGGCGCCGCGCAGGATCTGCCGCACAGGGGCAGATACTTTGGGAGAATTTCCCTCTTTGTTGACAGCTGCAGCATTTGCAGACCATTGGGGAGAAAATCCGGAATAGCGCAGCAGATTCCCGGATGCCCCCGGAGTCTGGGCCAAAGCCAGCAGTAAATGCACACTATCCACATATTGACTTTCAAAATCCCCGGCGATCCTATACGCCTGCTCTAATATCTTTTTTGCTTCCCGGCTATAGTGCATACCATCCTCCTATGGGCAATGCCACAAAAAAGCAGGACTTTTGCACCAATGCAGCATTTTTCTAAAAAATTTGTAAAATGTTGCATTTTTACATATCAGACGAAGGTTATCTCCCCTTTCTGTCTGCAAATCCTTTTGGCATACCGCTCATATCCGGAAAGTCTCACCATAATTAACAAAAAATAAACAACTGTTTTCAAAAAAAGAATTGCAATTTAAAAAATACATGCTAGAATAAAGGTGCATCCGTTGGATGCAACACTATTACATAAACGGGAGGGAAAATCATGGCTTATACCATTACTGATGCTTGCGTAAAGTGCGGCAGCTGCGCTGACAACTGCCCCGTAGAAGCTATCTCTGAGGGCGACGAGAAGTTCGTCATCGATGCTGATGTCTGCGTTAGCTGCGGCAGCTGCGTCGACAATTGCCCTGTTGAAGCAATCGTAGAAGAGTGATTCTCCGATTCCGCAATCTGCCTGCGCAGCCGGCTGACCGGTACGCAGGCAGATTTTTTT
>JAZRCU010000121.1:0-2157 GCA_045659965.1 Faecousia sp. | reverse complement strand
AGGAGCGGCAGCTGCGCTCGATCGTGAAGGGCTGCGATTACAATCCGTTGGCATTAATTCTTTATGCCCGGCTGATGCGTTACCGCCGGAATGATTCCTGTAGGGAGGTTGACTTTATGAAAACCCTGGATGGCGGCAATCAAACAGAGGGCGAAGCACTGCAGCGCGTCATTTCAGAATATTGTGAAATTTGGCCAGAGCATTCTGATGCACATATTCTTCTCAGCTTGGCAAGCTTGTTTAAAAATGAATTTACACTCGATAGCTTAGAGCCTTTGATCGCGCAGTGCGATGGCGCAGAACAGCTTCGTCAGTTGCCTCGGTCGAAGCGAATGCGGCTGATGGAGGATGAATTTGTCCGCTTTGGTTTGCTGACCAAGAGCGAACAGCAACCTGAGGGTTATCGATTCCTCCCCACCATGCGGGATTACTATGCGAAGCAATTCCGAGACAATCATACGGAAAGCTATCTCAAGTGCAATGCAATGCTGGCAGATGATATCCTTCGTGACTTCGTGGATGAAGAAGTTAAGCGGATCGTTCACATGGAGCCCCTGTACCATGCCATGTATTATCTGACGAAGGCACAGGAGTATGACCGGGCATTGGATGTCTTTTGGGAACGGATTTGCCGCGAACGTCAGTTTTTCAGCCAGAAGGTGCTGGGCGCGTTTTCAAACGATTTGGATGCGGTCTCCTTGTTCTTCTGCGATGATAAGGATTGGGAGCCGGTGCTGCAGCTATCAAAGACCGACGCTGCCTGGCTTTGTGCGTCGGCAGCATATTTGTTTGGTATTACGGGTGCTTTGCATCAGGCGGAAAAGCTGAGAAGAAAGGCAATCAGCCTCTATCAGGAACTGGATCACAAAACATGGTTGGCCTCCAATCAGCAGCATCTGGGCAGCATACTGATGCTGCAGGGGAAGCTTGGCGAAGCAAGCCGGGTTTTTGAAGAGGCCGGTGGGATTTTTCAGGTTCTGCAGGGAACTCCGGAAGCGCCGGTGGACAGATACGCCCAGACACTTCGTTTGGAAAAATGGATCATGAATAATCGTGTGCGCCGGGCCTATCTGGCCAATCTTCGAGGCGAACTGTCGGAATTGAGCGATATTTCTGAAAGTGTGATTCATTCCTGCGGAAAGGGTGCGGTTTACCATTATATCTTGCGGCTGGAAAACAGCAAAACAGCAGATGAAAAAGCAAGTATAAAAGGCGGAATCCACCGTTATTTCCATCAGCATATGGACGATGACAGACCGCACAAGAGAGCATATGCCTATTTACTGCATGCTTTTGCCCAGTTCCCGGAGAAGAAACTGGCGCTGGACGATCTTAAAAAAGCAGTGGAATGCAGCAAACGGATCAACCGGGCAGACCAATATACATTTGTGCTGCTCAATGCCTGCAAGCTTTGCCTCGGAATGTGGAAAAAAACGAGAAAATCGCCGCTGAAAGATCGTATTTTAGAAGATTATCTGTTATATTCCGAAGCACTCATACGGGCTTTTGAAGTCTATGACATACCTCTTTTTATGTATGAGCACGATATTCTCCGATTAGAGTACGCGGCTGCAAGGAACGAAGAACAGGAAGCGAATGCGCTGCGGGATAAACTGGAACGAAACGGGGCATTGTATCATTTCTTCCGAGGGAAGATTTCGCGGATTGAACAAAAAGGAAAATAGAGATGCAGATAGAAGAAAAAGAAACAAAAACCGGCGCCAGAACCAGGATGGATGGCAAGCATGGGAAATATATGGTGGTACTGTACACAAAACCTGCCGATTGCGGCGGCAATTGTTTATACTGTATCCGTGCAACGGAGGTCACCCGGAGTACCGTACCCAATGAAGATACCTTGCTTGCCAAAGCGTGCGGTTGGTCAGCCAGAGAGCAGATGCTTCAGCGCTGCAAAGACAGCGGCATTGTGCTGCATACGGGCAATAAATTTGAGCTTCGGATCAAGGGCAACTCCTTCACAAATTATGACATGGCGTATCTGGAAGGATTTATCAAGGAAATATATGACCTGCTGAACGGCTTTGTCGGAGCAACCTTTGCAGACTCTTTCCGAGCCCAGGAAACCGCGAAGGATAAGTGCGTTCAGATCGTAGTGGAGACCCGGCCGGATCAGATTACCCATGCGTGGTGTCAGAA
>JAZRCU010000120.1:0-10369 GCA_045659965.1 Faecousia sp. | reverse complement strand
CTTGCTTCCACATTACCTGTAAAGTTCAAAATACCCCGCTGGGACGCATCGGTCAGCAGCGCATGGGCTTCCTTCTGCAGGGGCGTACCCTTGGAATCCTCAGTGCCGATGTTGAGCAGACCCACTCTGGGATTTGCAATTCCTAAGTACTTCTTGGCGTACAGGCTACCCACCAGGCCAAACTGGAGCAAAAACTCGGGAGTGCACTCAGCATTTGCACCGCAGTCCAAAATCACAGTCTTGCCGCCAGCCTTGTTGGGCATTACAGGACCCATAGCAGCCCGACGGATACCCTTCACACGCTTTACCAGCAAGGTAGCGCCGGTGAGCAAAGCACCGGTGCTGCCGGCAGAAACGAAGCTGTCGCCCTGACCTTCGGCAAGCATTTTCAGGCCTACCACCATGGAAGAATTCTTCCGCTTGTGCAAAACAGTAGCAGGGTCATCGTGCATATCCACAACTTCCTCAGCATGGGCAATTTCCAAGCCCTGAGGCAGATCTTCAATGCCCTGACTACGCAGAGCCTTGAGAATTTCCTCGCCTCTGCCCACCAAAGTGATCTGTGCGCCAAAATCTTTTACGGCCTGCAACGCACCCATAACCGGTGCCTGAGGCGCTAAATCGCCGCCCATTGCATCAAGAATAATCTTCATAACGTACCTTCTTTCTTAGATCCCCTGAGCGATCATCTGCTCAATGATCTCCAGAGAACGATTGGCAATGGCCAAATTCTTCTCAGCCTTCTTCCGAATTCGCTGCCCCAAGGGCGCAACGATACTAAAGTTAATATTCATGGGCTGGAAATTCTCGATCCGCTCATCGCTGATATACAAACCCAGCGCACCAATGGCAGTTTCCTGAGGGAACTGTGGGATCTCGCGGTCATTCACCTTTGCAGCCATAGCCACAGCCGCCAGGAAGCCCGAAGCGGCACTTTCCACGTAGCCTTCGACACCTGTCATCTGTCCAGCAAAAGCCACCAGAGGGTTTCTCCGGTCGGCATAGTACCGATCCAGCAGTTTCGGAGAGCGCAGGAAAGTGTTTCGGTGCATCACACCGTAACGAACAAACTCCGCATTCTGCAAAGCCGGGATCATGGTAAACACCCGTTTTTGCTCCGGGAATTTCAGATGGGTCTGGAAGCCAACCATATTAAACACAGATTTTACTGCGTTATCCTGACGCAGCTGCACCACGGCATAGGGCTCTTTTCCTGTGTTGGGGTCAACCAAGCCCACAGGCTTCAGCGGCCCAAAACGAAGCGTGTCCCGGCCACGGCGGGCCATAACCTCTACAGGCATACAGCCTTCAAAGACTTTCTTATCTTCAAAGCCATGGACCTCTGCTTCTTCTGCCGAGATCAGCGCATCCAAAAAGGCATCGTACTCCTCTTTGTTCATGGCGCAGTTGATATAATCCGGTGTTCCACGGTCATAGCGACTTTGCCACCAAGCCTTGGTCATATCCACAGACTCCGCTGTGACCAGCGGAGCAGCAGCATCAAAGAAATGCAGGTAGTCGCTGCCAAAATATTCACCGATGGCCTTGGAAAAATCGTCAGAAGTCAACGGGCCTGTTGCCACGATCACCGGGCCTTCCGGCATCTGTGTTACCTCTTTGGCGGTGACGGTGATATTGGGATGGTTGCGGATCTTTTCGGTCACCAGATCAGAAAAGCCCTGACGATCTACCGCAAGACAGCCGCCTGCTTCCACACGGGTCTTATCTGCGCAAGCAATGATCAGGCTGCCCATGCGGCGCATTTCCTCTTTTAAAAGGCCCACGGCATTTTCCAGCCGATCGCCACGCAGAGAATTGGAACAAACCAACTCCGCAAAGGTATCTACATGATGGGCAGGAGACTTTTTCACCGGCTTCATTTCGATCAGTTCTACCTGAACATCCCGATTTGCCAGCTGCCAAGCAGCCTCGCAACCGGCAAGGCCTGCACCAACAACCGTTACTTTCTTCATGCCTTCTTGCCCCCTGTTTTCTTCTTAGTGGACTTTCCGGCAGCCTTCTTTGCTGGCTTCTTTTCCTCTGCTTCTGCAGCATCCGGCTTCTTATAATATCCACGCTTATCCTCAGGCAGGAAATTCGCGCAAGCTTCATTGATGCAAAAAGGCTTCATACGGCCTCTGCCGGACTTTTTAAACAAAGTCTGTCCGCAGGTGGGACAATCCTCGGCCGTAGGCACATCCCAGCTCATAAAGCCGCAGTCTGCACCACGCTCACAGGCATAGTAGGCATAGCCGCGCTTGGACTTGCGCTTTAAGATGGTGCTGCCGCATTTGGGGCAGCGGCCGGGCATCTTTTCCACAATAGGCTTGGTGTTGGTGCACTCCGGGAAGCCGGGACAAGCCAAGAACTTACCGAAACGGCCAAACTTGATCACCATGTTCCGGCCACATTCCTCGCAGATCTCCTCGCTGACCTCTTCCGGCACTTTCAGCCGTTTGCCATCCAGCGCAGCTTCTGCTGCCTCCATCTGCTGATGGAAGCCCTTATAAAAATCTGCCAAAACCGCTTTCCAGTCCTGCGTGCCGGATTCTACCGCATCCAAACGATCTTCCATTCCTGCGGTAAACTCCACATCAATAATATCCTGAAAGCGCTCCATCATCAGTCCGTTGACCACTTCGCCCAAAGCGGTGGGCACCAGACGCTTATCTACTTTGTTTACATACTCCCGGTCCTGAATGGTAGAAACGATACCGGCATAGGTAGAAGGACGGCCAACACCCTTTTCTTCCATAGCCTTGACCAAGGTAGCCTCGGTATAGCGGGCCGGGGGTTGGGTGAAATGCTGTTCCTTTACAAGATCCCAAGCTTCCGCCTTATCTCCTACCTGCAGATCAGGCAACGCTGCGCCCAGCTCTTCTGCTTCATCATCTCTGCCCTCTTCATACACGGCAATAAAACCGGCAAAGCGCAGGCTCTGATGGGTAGAACGGAATACATGGCCGCCACAGGTAGTGTCGATAGCCACAGTATCATACTCGGCATTTGCCATCTGGGACGCCAAGAAGCGGCTCCAGATTAGCTTGTAAAGCCGATACTGGTCCTTTGTGAGGCTATTTTGGATCTTCTCAGGGTCTAACTCTACATGGGTCGGACGAATGGCCTCGTGGGCATCCTGCGCCCCAGCCTTGGTCTTAAATACATGAAACTTGCCGTAGGCATACTCCTTGCCGTAACGGTTTTCAATGAACTTAGCAGCGGCAGCCATAGCCTCGTCGCTTAAGCGCAGAGAGTCGGTACGCATATAGGTGATCAAACCCAAAGTGCCCTCCCCTGCTACATCCACGCCTTCATAGAGCTGCTGCGCGATGGCCATGGTACGCTTAGGTGTCATATTCAGCTTTCTGGAAGCTTCCTGCTGCAAGGTGGAGGTGGTAAAAGGAGGCGCAGCGGTGCGCTTCTTTTGCGCGCGTTTGACGTTGGTCACCACAAATTCCTTGCCGGTAACATCCCGAATGACGGCTTCTACCTGCTCTGCATTTTCCAGCTCACGCTTTTTCGTCTGGCCATGATAACGGGCAGAGAACGCACCGGGTTTTCCGATCAGGTTCAGTTTTGCTTCCAAACTCCAGTACTCCCGGGGAACAAACTGGCGGATCTCCTGCTCTCTGTCAACCACCAAACGGGTAGCCACAGACTGCACACGGCCTGCAGACAGACCGCGACGCACTTTTTTCCAAAGCAAGGGAGATAGCTGATAGCCTACGATCCGATCCAACAACCGTCGTGCTTGCTGGGCATCTACCAGACTGTAGTCGATGGCTCTGGGATCGGCAATGGATTGCTTTACCACATTTTGGGTAATTTCATTGAATGTGACTCGATAGGTCTTTTCCTCCGGCAGCTTCAGCAGTTCCTTCAAGTGCCAGGAGATGGCTTCACCTTCGCGGTCCGGGTCAGTTGCCAGATAGACTTTTTCCGCTTGCTTTGCAGCCTTCTTCAAGTCTGCGATCACGTCCGCCTTGTTCTCCAGAGGGATATACTCCGGAGTAAAGTTATTTTCAATATCAATGCCAAGGGTACTTTTGGGCAGATCCCGCAGGTGGCCCATACTAGCCTTGACAATATATTCAGGTCCCAGATATTTGCCAATGGTCTTGGCCTTAGACGGAGACTCCACAATTACCAGATTGGTTTTTGTTGCCATAATCATTATCCTTTCTTCAAGGCGATCATTTTGCCGGGGTAAATGCTGACCAAATTTGCCATAGCCAGCTTTGTCACCACGCTCATCAGCTCCACGGGAGAAAGCTCCAACGTGTCCGCCAGATGGTCCTGGTGAATGGGTTGCTCTGTCAAAGCGCTCAGCACGCATTGCTCCGCTTTGGACAGTTCCGCTACCCGGTTATCCATGCCACTATAAAGTCTATTGGCAGGATTGTCAACGGCTTTTTTCCTATTTATATTGTATAAGCCGATTTTTTCCTCATTTTTAGGGGTTTGCGCCGGATGAAAAAGGCTTTGCCATTGGGGTTGCCGCTGGGCAACCACCCCGGGATAGCGACTTTGATAATCCTCCATAACACCCCAGCCGGAAAAGGCCGGTGTTGCCCCTTGCTGCAATAGTGCATTGCTGCCGCCGTTGGCAGAGGCGTCAATATTGCCGGGAACGACATAGATATCCTTGTTTTGATCCAAGGCCATCCGGGCCGTAATCATGGCGCCGCTTTTTTCCGGAGCCTGTACCACCAGCACACCATCAGACAACGCGCTGACGATCCGGTTACGCTCCGGAAATTGCCAAGGCTTTCCCCCGGTGCCCGGCAGATATTCTGATATCAGGCAACCTCTTTGGGCAATGAGAGAAAACAGTTTCCGATTCTCGGCAGGATAAGCAATATCTACACCTGTGCCCAGCCCCGCCACCACCGGCTGACCAGCCTCCAGCGCGCCTTCCAGCGCTTGGGTGTCAATGCCTGCTGCGCCGCCGGAGATCACTAAGCCGCCACAGGCCGCAATCTCACCGGATAGTTTTCTGGCTGTCCGCAAACCATAGGCATCTGCCTTGCGCGTACCAATGATACCTATTCCCGGGCAGGCAGAAAAGTCCGGCAAGCTGCCCTTATAAAACAGCGTCAGCGGTGGATCAGACAAAACCTTTAATTTCTCCGGATAAGCATCGTCTGCAGGTGTGACCGTAAAGATTCCAGAGCGCTCCCATTTGCGCAGCAATACCTCTACTTGCTCCAAAGCAGGCGCTTTGGATAGCAGCTGCATTTCCTTTTCAAAGCCGGGAAGCTTTGCGCAGCGGTTTTCGTACAATGCGCGCACATGAGGAAAATACCGCAAAAGCGCCAGCTTTTTCCCGGGAGTGATTCCCTGTACCATATGATACCATATCCAGTAGCGCCGCATTGTCTCACCACATTTCTATCTTTATTTCATCTGCCACATGACAATGGCTGCCGCAATGGCTGCGTTTAAGGACTCACACTTAGCATTCATAGGAATGATCAGGGCCGCTTCAGCAGCCTCTAAGATCTGCTGACGCACACCTTGCCCTTCACTACCGATGACAACAGCCATTTGCTTTAAATTGGCATCGCGGATATCCGTGGCCTTATCTGTCAGGGCCGTGACACCAATAGGAATCTGTTTTTCCCGGCAAGCGGCCAGAGCAGCTTCCCAAGTTGTCTGCTGCACAGGGCTACGAAATACCGCGCCCATAGAGGCTCTTACCACTTTATGACTGTAGGGATCTGCGCAGCCTTCCAGTAACGCCACAGGAATTTCCAAGGCATCGGCCGTACGCAAGATCGTACCCAGATTTCCGGGGTCCTGAATACCGTCTAAAAACAGCATGCCCGGCTTGGGGCAGAAGGTTTCCTCCTTGGGTAACCGGCACAAGAACAGTGCCCCCTGAGGCGTTTCCATAGGAGAAATGTCTGCCATTACATCCTTAGGAACACGCACCACCTTCACATCATCCGGTAGCTCCGCTTCCACACCTTCGGTTAAGATCACCGTATCCAGCCCGGGATACCACCGCACCGCTTCCTGCAAAAGCTTTGTGCCGTCAGCAACAAACAGGCCGGAACTTACACGCTCTTTTTTGGACGTCAGAAGCTTTCGCACCTGCTGCAAAAGTGGATTTTTTCGGGAAGTAATTTTTGTTTCCATTATAACCTCTGCACTGCATTCAGCGCTTCTGTGCTACCCAGTACCACCATAATATCGCCTTCTAAGATCCGAAAATCTGCAGCCGGAGAAATGGTGATATCTCCCTGACGCTTAATGCCAAGAATATTTACACCCAGCTTTGCCCGGATGTTCAATTCGATCAGGCTCTTTGCACACCAGCTTTTGGGTGCAGGCATTTCGATAATGCCATAGTCTTCAGAAAGCTCAATGTAATCGAGCACATTGGTGCTGGCCAAGCTCTTGGCAAGGCGCATTGCGTTTTCCTTTTCCGGAATCACAACCTTATCTGCACCCAGCTTCAAAAGCACCTGCTTGTGGACCTCGTCCTGTGCCTTACAAACAACATAAGGCACACCCAGTTCCTTCAAATGCATGGTAGCCAGCACAGAGTCGGCCAGATTGCCGCCAATGGCCACCAAACCGCAGTCAAAGTCCTGCACACCAACAGAGCGCAGCGCACCAATATCTCTAGCATCTGCCACCACTGCCTGCGTAACCCTATCACTGATATGCTGCACTAAGTCATTGTGGGTATCAATGGCCAGCACCTCTTTCCCTTGGGCGCATAGCTGCAAGGCAGCCTCGCTGCCAAAACGGCCTAAACCAATCACTACAAAGGACTTCATATCATTTCTCCTTATCCGATCAACAAATTCGTATGGGCATATGTGAAGCGATCCTCTGCCCGGTCCCCCATCAGGAAGCCCAAGCTAATGGTCAGCACACCCACTCTGCCAAAGTACATAAACAAAATGATCATATACTGGGCAGGAACACTTAACAGGCTGGTAGCACCGGCAGTCAGACCAACTGTGCCCAGAGCAGATACTGTCTCAAATAGGGCATTGGTCAAGCTTACCGGAGAGGTAGCGCAAATAAATACCGCACCGGCAATGGCCAAACCAGCCACGATAGATACAATGGTCATGGCATCCACCACTTTATCATTGGGGATCGTCCGCTTAAACACGTGGACAGTATTGCGGTTGCGGATCCGGGTCCAGATAAACAGCAGCAGCACCAAGAACGTGACGATCTTGACGCCGCCGGCAGTAGAGCCGGAAGCTCCGCCGATCATCATAAACAGGATGCTCACCGCCTTGCCCCCATCGGTCATCGCGCTCTGATCAATGGATGCAAAGCCTGCCGTCCGCAAAGAAGCCGACTGGAAGGTAGCATTCAGCAATTTCTGCCAAACAGGCATCTGTCCTAAGGTCTGGGGATTGTTCCATTCCAAAACAAGCATCAGCACTGTGCCAATGATCAGCAAAGCGGCGGTCATCAGCAGCACCAGCTTGGTATATACGCTGAAATTTTTAAACTTTCGCACCCGGACCACTTCTTCCCAAACAAAGAAGCCAAGGCCGCCAAGGGTGATCAAGGCCGCCAGCGTCAGCAGCACTACCGGGTCATTTTGGAAAATTGACACGCTACCATCGGGTACGATAGCGCCCAGAATATCAAATCCGGCATTACAAAACGCGGAAATTGCATGGAATACGCCCCAGATTGCCGCCTGCTTTACACCATAGGCAGGCAAAAACCGAAGAAACAGGATCACAGCGCCAATAAACTGGATCAGCAAGCTTCCACGAATTACCCACTTTTGCAGCCGTACTACGCCTTGGGTTTCATTTAAGCTTAAGGCCTGAGCCATAATCATCCGCTGACGCAGTCCCACTTTCTTTTTTAGCAGAAACACCACCATGGAAGCCATGGACATAAAGCCCAAACCGCCAATTTCGATCAGACTGATAATTACTACCTGACCAAAACCAGACCATAGTGACCAGGTATCTCCCCTGACCAGTCCTGTTACACAGGTGGCCGAGGTGGCAGTAAACAGCGCTGTACGGAAGCCATGGGACTGGCCGCTCCGGGATGCTGCCGGAAGCATTAACAGGCATGTTCCCAGCAAAATAATTCCAATAAAAGTCAGCGCGATCACACGGGTCGTGCTCAATGTCGCCATTTTAAATCTGCGTTTGCGCGCCTTTTTCTTATCTGAAAAATCCAAAATCCCACATCCTTTCCGCTCCAGCGTCAGATATATACACTTATAGATATTACCCTATATTATACCAAATTTGCAACTTTTTGCAAGTGGCAATGAAAAGCGGCAGATCTGCCCGAAAACAGGAAGATCTGCCGTTATATTATAGGCCCAAATATCCCACCGCAATACCCACTACTGCCGAGATGCAAATAATGGCAATGGGATGCACTTTTTTAAATGATAGCACCAGCATTGCGCCAAAGAGCGCAGCGTATACATAGAAGCTGACATTTGTAAACACGCTTAAAGAAATACCAGCCGGAAAGAACACAGTCATCAGTACACCCAGCACCGCATTGGCGATCAAGCCCACAACCGCAGGCTTCAGACCTGTCATGCAGCCTTTGACGATCTTATTTTCCCGGAAGCGATCATAGCACTTTGCCACGATCAAAATGATCACAAAGCTAGGCAAAACAACACCCATAGTGGCACAAACAGAGCCAAATACACCGCCCATTTCCGCGCCAACATAGGTTGCCATGTTGATCGCAAAAGGGCCGGGGGTAGATTCGCTGACGGCCACAAAATTGATCATCATTTCCTGGGAGATCACATCTCCCCATTTCGCTGCAACGGATTCTTGGATCAAAGGCAGCATGGCATAACCGCCGCCAAAAGTGAAAGCACCAATAGTCAAAAAGGTCCAAAACAATTCTAAATAGATCATTGTTTCTGCCCCCTTTCTGCCAGCAATGCCGTGACCAAGCCAAACACCGCGCAGCCGATGATCACTGCCAGCACCGGGATGTTTAAAAATGCCGTGGCTACAAACGCACCGGCCATAACCACATAGGACACCCAGCCCTTAGGGGCTTTTTTATACATAGTGAAAAGCGCCTTAAATAGCAGCGCCAACACACCTGCGCGGATGCCGTTAAAGGCATACTGCACCGCAGCCACCTGGGCAAATTCCCGGAGCACATAGGAAATGGCCAATATTATCACAAAACTAGGCAGCACCACACCAAAGGTAGCACAGGCAGCACCCAGCACCCCGGCAGTGCGATATCCTACAAATGTAGCGGAATTGATCGCAATCGGTCCCGGCGTGGATTCCGCGATGGCGATAATTTCTAAGATATCATCCTCAGTGATCCAACCATGATTTTCCACCGTTTCCTTTTGAATCAGCGGAATCATAGCATAGCCACCGCCAAAGGTGAAGGCGCCAATTTTAAAAAATGTCAGAAATAGTTTCCAAAGCCGACTGTTTTTCATGTGCATCCTTTCTCCTTAATGACAAGTATGTCCACCGCAGGAATGAGGGCCTGCATGGTGGCTGCAAGAAGCGTTGGGATCAAAGTGTAAATCTCCTGCTAAAAAATCTACTACCGCATCTTCCACGTCCCCATGAACACCGCCAAAAATCTTAATTCCGGCTGCATCCAATGCGCATCTGGCGCAACCGCCAATGCCGCCGCAGATCAGCACTTCCACCTGTAATTCCTTTAAAAATCCAGCCAATGCGCTATGGCCTTGCCCTTGGGCATTTACCACATCAGAAGATAATATCTGTCCGTCATCCACCTCGTAGAGCATAAACTCTGCGCAATGGCCAAAATGCTGATAAACCTGGCCCGCTTCATAGGCAACTGCAACTTTCAAACCCATTTGCCCCTTTCTCTTTAAAACAGACTTAGTATAGGGCACTTTCTAATTTCTGTCAATGCAATTCCAGAAAAAACCCGGGGCAGATCTCTCTGCCCCGGGCCTTATTCATTGTTTCACCGTCTTACAGCTTCAATGCGCTACACAAATCAGTTGTTGTAAGTAGCACCCTCTGCTACGTGGACATTGTTGTCTGCAGCAGTACCGCCATAAATCAGGCAATCAGTAGCAGTGACCTCACAAGAGGCTACACCTTTATCAGCAGTCAAGTTACCGCCAACGGACATGTTGCCACCGTTAGCAGCGTTACCACCAGCCAGAACAACATTGTTTACAGTAAACTTTGCAGGACCGCTGAAGGAGATATTGCCACCGAAGGTACCTGCAGTACCGCCGCGGACCACAACATTGGAAATGGTAGTGGTCTCAGTGCCGGTGTAGAAGGAAGCAATGTTACCACCCTGCTCGTTGGTAGCAGTACCATTCTCTACAATACCGCCAGTGATGTTGCCGTATGCATTGGAGTTCAGGTAGATGTTA
>JAZRCU010000119.1:0-5774 GCA_045659965.1 Faecousia sp. | reverse complement strand
TAAATAATCGACTGCGCCCGGAGAAAATCCTGTCAAGTTGTTTTCGGACAGGGGTTCGACTCCCCTCAGCTCCACCAAATCAGATACCGCTGTTGATACAATCGTATCGACAGCGGTATCGTTGTTTTACCGCAGAAAATCCTTTGGTTGCAAGGCTTTCTCTGCGACAGCGTTGCATTTTGTTCTAGTGAACCGCAGTATCGTGTGCCCTTGAATTACCGTAGTACAGGCAATACACAACATATTGTGGTTTCTATCGTTAAACAACCGCATTTCGTTAAAAGACCGATGAGAACGAAAAATCACCTGACCATCGAACTGTTCCGTGGCCAGGTGATTTTGCTTTAAATCCGGGTTCTTAAATCAAGAATCTTTTCTTCAATTGAGCGGATGGTCTCTAGGAAGGCCTCATCGGCCTTACCGCTGGGATCTTCCAAGCCCCAATCCTCCCGGTGGGAACAAGGCAGAAATGGGCACTGGACATTGCAGCCCATGGTGATTACCACATCCACCTCCGGGATATCGGACAGTAGTTTGCTGTGTTGGGTGGCTTCCATGTCGATGCCGTGGACTTGCTTCATCAGCCGAACAGCATCTTGGTTGATCTGGGGCTTGGTTTCTGTACCGGCAGAGTAGCTTTCAAACACATCGGATGCCAGCTTCTTTCCCAATGCCTCTGCAATCTGGCTGCGGCAGGAATTGTGTACGCAGATAAATGCTACTTTTTTCATTTTAACAATTTCTCGACTTCTGCGGTCTTCAGAACCTTGCCAAAGGCAACAACCTTATCATTGACCACGATAGCAGGCATGCTCATCACGCCGTATTCCATGATCTTTTCCATATCGGTGACATACTCCACTTCAATGCCAAGGCCGAGATTACTGGCGGCTTTCTTCGCGTACTCATACTGCTCGTGGCAGGATTTGCAGCCTGCGCCCAAAACCTTGATGCAGCAGATTCCCTCGACGGGCTTTCCGCAGCAACAGGAAGTAGTCTCTTCCTTAGGGGCAGAACAACAGCAGGAGGTTTCTTCCTTCTTGAATTCTGCGCTGCAGCAGCAAGCGGGAGTCTCCTTTTCTTCTTTCTTCTTGAACAAATTGAACAGTGCCATAATAATACCTCCGTTAAATAATAAATCCTTGAATTGCATTAAAGAAATAACCGACTATAACAATACCTACGGTACAGATGGCAACAAAGATACCCAGCAGCTTCGGCTTGATAGCCTTGCGGAGCATGATCATAGAGGGAACGGACAGCGTGGTAACGCCCATCATAAAGCTGAGCACCACACCCAGCTGCGCGCCCTTGGCAAGAAGTGCTTCCGCAATGGGGATCGTGCCGAAAATGTCTGCGTACATGGGAACACCGGCAACGGTTGCCAGTATGACACCGAAGGGGTTGTTGCTGCCCAGCAGTTTGACGATAAACTCCTTGGGGATCCAGTTATGGATGAAGGCGCCGATACCCACACCAATCAGTACATAAGGGAACACCTTCTTTGCGGTTTCCACCACCTGCTCCCAGGCATACTTCATTCTATCCTTGAAATTCAGTTCTTCCTGGGGCATATCCATAGTTTTACCTTTTCGGATAAAGGCCTCTACCTCGTTGTCAAGGCGAAGCTTTTCAATCATCGTACCGCCGACCACGGCAATAATTAAACCGAGAACCACATAAGCAACGGCTACCTTCCACCCGAAAATGCTCATCAGCAGCACCAGGCTCCCCAGATCCACCATAGGAGAGGAAATCAGGAACGAGAATGTCACACCTAACGGCAAACCCGCACTGGTGAAGCCGATAAACAGAGGGATAGATGAACAGGAGCAGAAAGGTGTCACCGTACCCAGCAGAGCAGCAACGCAGTTTGCACCGATGCCTTTGAATCTGCCCAGAATCTTCTTTGTCCGTTCTGGTGGGAAGTAGCTTTGAATGTAAGAGATCACCAGTATCAAGAACCCCAGCAGCACCATGATTTTTATGGTGTCATAGAAGAAAAATTGAACACTTCCACCAATACGGCTTGTGGGGTCAAGATCTACCAGTTCCACCAGCTTGCCGATTAGGCGGTTCAGCCAGTGCATGCCTAAAATCTCATCTTGAATAAACGACCACATAACGACTCCTTTCACATCTACAAATCTACAAGCATCGATATATAGTGTTATGAGAAAGCCGCACAGAGTATGCGCGGCTTATTTTTCTTTACAGTTGCAATGCGCGGACAAGTTTTGGGGAGTTAGCAATTCTTGTAGCGCAGTCCCCAGATCGCAAACTCCTTCAGCGCAAATGGAGTAGTGCATCCACTTGCCTTCTTTTCTGCCGGTAACGATCCCCGCATCGCAGAGGATCTTCATGTGGTGGGACAGCGTGGACTGACCGATATTCAGTTCTTCCAGCAGATGGCAGGCACACTTTTCGCCATTGTGCAGAAGTCTTAAAATCCGGATGCGATTTTCATCACCCAATGCTTTGAAGATCGCTACCATCTTCTTCTCCGTCATATCGCCGTCACACCTCCCATCGATAACTATCGATATGATATCATGTGTAAATAGAAATGTCAATGGCGATATTCGTTGCTGATATTTGGTAACCTTAGCTACTTGCAATACTTGGGCGGCAGAGGTAACATCACACACACTTTTAAAGGATGGTGATGTTATGAAGGTTTTGGAAGAATTCTGGTATGGCAATCTTGATCCAGCAGAATATGATGCCAATGCTAGTAAGGAATACAAGGAAATTTTGCAACTGATCAGCCGGAATGAAGAAAAACTGCTGGCAACCATGAACGACACGCAAAAGGAGTTATTTTCCCGGTATACGGACTGCGTTCGTGAACACCAAGCCATGGCCGAGTGCTCATTGTTTCAGAGCAGCTTCCGGTTAGGCGCTAGGATGATGGTGGAAGTAATGGAAGATTTTTAGAAATATTTTTCTTTCCGCAGTTCGATAAAATAACAGCCGATGGGGTTTCTTGCGATTCCTCAATCACGCGAAATAGGTTCATTAAGTAGTTTTTTGTATAACACATCAATTAAAAATGCACCGACCGGGGCAGTGATTAAAATTGAGAGTACCGCGGCAGTTAAAACGACTTGACCGCAGGCAAGACCCATAGAAAGTGGTATTGCACCGATGGCGGCTTGCACCGTTGCTTTTGGCATATAGGCGATGATACAGAATAGGCGTTCCTTGTTGTTTAATTTTGTGCCGAGAACACAAAGCCAAACACCAAGCAAACGGAGCATCATAGCAAGAGCCATTACTGCCACGATCATTGCTCCGGCTTGTAATGCGAAACGAACATCAACCTCCGCACCGACAAGCACAAACAGAAACACCTCTGCCACAAGCCACAGTTTATTATATTTCACGGACAATCTCTTGGCGCACACGCCGTGGTGCTTGTAAAGCATGGCGCTCATTGCAATCACCGCAAGCAATCCCGAGAATGGCACGATTTCTTCAACGAGATTTTGGAGAGAAATAAACAGGATTGAGAAGCAAATTAAGATCACAACCTTGATGCTATCTCGGATATGTACCTTCTTGAAAAATCGCGCAAAGAGCCAACCGAACACTAGGCCGACACCAATTCCCAAAACGATGGAACACGGGATCTTCCAAAGGATTCCGGGATCAAAACTCTTTCCCGTGGGCAAAGCAATCAGAGAGGTAAACAGAACGATAACAAATATATCGTCGGCAGATGCGCCTGCCATAATCATTTGCGGAATACCCTTATCCGTCCCGTAGCCCTCTTCCTTCAGCTTCAGCATTCTTGGCACGATAACCGCAGGCGATACCGCCGCTATCACGCAACCCATGATTGCTGCGTCCTTCCACGGCATATCAAGAAACGAAGTGCCGAAAACGATATAACCTGCGATTTCAAATAGGGCAGGCACAAAGCAAAGCATAATGGCACTCCTGCCGTTCTTCTTCAGTTCAGCAATGTCAAAGGACAGCCCGGCGCGAGTGAGAATGATGATCAATGCCAACTGTCTTATGTCTGCCGAAATGGTCAGTAGGTCTGGTGCCAAAAGGTTGAGTGCATGCGGTGACAGAACGATACCGACAACGAGCATACCGACGAGTGACGGTAGATGAAGCCGTTTGAAGATCGAGCCGAGCAGCAGCCCGCACAACAGCAAAACTCCAATACTTGTCAAAAAATCCATAGACAATCCTTTCTGCGGGGCGCAAAAAAGCTGATAACCCCACGACAAAAAATCGCAGACGTCATCAGCTCGAATATCAAGCGGTTTAGGCTTTCGCCAAAGGAGAACATCATTCCTTTTCTACATTATATCACTCTGTTAAGCTTTGTCAACAAACCAGCGATGGCAGGCTGCCTTGTTGCACATTACCATAAACCACAGCTTACATTTCTATCGGCGTGTTAATCGGCAATATACATTTGGGTAAGGCTGCAAAGTGCCGGGCAGGTATTTGCATTGTCGCCTTGCATAGTTGAAATATAAAAAAACAAGCCTCACACCCAGCAACAACTGTTAGGTGTGAGGCTTTTTGCATTTAGATTTTCTTCCAGGCATCCTCGCCGGGGATGAGTCCCAACCCGGAACCGCAATCCCACGATACATGGATCGTGCCCATATCATCCACGCAGCGGACGGTGCCTTGGCAGCCGGGAACCAGCTTCCAGTTATAGGGATCGTCCATATGGATTAGTTCTACCCTTGTGCCGGCGGGGTATTCCTCGCGGAGTTGCTTCAATTGCCATTCCTTCATATGCTCACCTCCTGTCTTGCGCCGTTTTTGAAATGGAACACCAGCCGCTCATCGGCATATACGGTTACATGATCGATCACGGTGTTCCATAGCGACTCTGAAAACGAAATCCGAAGAAGATCGGTTTCGGCAAGTGCATCAAGACAGGTGCTTATGGCGGCAGCCTGGATCTGCCGTTGTTCCTTGCGTTTTTGCAGGGCATCGTATTTGGTCTGCAGACTCTCATATCGGTCTACCAAGGAATTGTAGCGGTCAATGTAGGTTTCCTGCGAGATGGCCTGTGCAGCATTCTTATCCACCAGTTTTTTGACCATTCCGGAAAGGACTTCCTGCTCCTATAAAATCCCATCGCACTCGGCATCCAGCCTCTCAAAAGCAAGCAACTCTTGCAGGATCAGCCTCCCGTCTTCCAAAAGCGCCGTGCGGTCGGAGAGCAGTTCGCTGAGTGCTGAAAGAAAATGCTTTTTGAGATCCTCCTCATAAAGGTGGGGCGTGTGGCATTTTTCATCACCCTTGAATTTGCCATTGCATTGCCAGATTGTGCGGCGATATTTACTGGTGGAGTGCCACACCTTTGCCCCATAAATCTCACCGCAATCACCACAGATCAACTTCCCGGCAAAAGGACTACTGCACACCGTTCGCCTACCGCTGTTTTTCCTTCGTGCCAGTTCCAACTGAACCTTTTCCCACTCCTCCGGCCGAACAATGGCCGGATGGCTGTGCTCCACATAGTACTGGGGAACCTCGCCCTCGTTGACCTTCATCTTTTTCTGCAGGAAATCAACGGTGAAGGATTTCTGTAAGAGTGCCGACCCCTTGTACTTCTCGTTCCGTAGGATGCTTTCAATCGTTGCCCTCTGCCATACTTCCTTGCCGGACGGCGTTGGGATCTTCTGCTCCGTCAGGTGCTTGGCAATGGCGTTGGTGGACTTGCCTTCCATGAAAAGGCGGTAAATGCTCCGGACGATTTCAGCCTCTTCCGGAATGATCTCAGGCAGGCCATCGGC
>JAZRCU010000118.1:0-1722 GCA_045659965.1 Faecousia sp. | reverse complement strand
CGCTTTATCCGATGTGACTTTGGAATTAAAATCCACACCCCAAAGCGTTGAAAACATCCCCCAAGAGGGCGGCATGTCCCTACAGGCCATTTACGAAAAGGCCATCGCTTCCGTGGTTTCCATCAGCTGCACCGGACAAGGAGGCTCCTCTACCGGTACAGGTGTGGTGTTGTCCGCTGACGGCTATCTGGTGACAAATCACCATGTGGTAGAAAATGCCCAAGAGATTACCGTCCTGTTTTCCGATAACCGGAAGCTTAGCGCCACATGTATTGGCTCTGATGGCGTTTCCGATCTGGCTGTGCTGTATGTAAAAAGCGAAATTCCCTTGACCGCTGCAGAATTCGGCAGTTCCGCTTCCTTACGGGTAGGCGATGCGGTGGTGGCCATTGGCGATCCTTTGGGCATTGAGCTTCGGGGTACTATGACCAACGGCATCGTATCTGCCATCAACCGGGACATTACCAGCGGCGGCCGGAACATGACATTGATCCAGACCAATGCCGCCTTAAAATCCGGCAACTCCGGCGGTCCGTTGCTCAATTGCTACGGCCAAGTCATCGGTATCACCACCATGAAGATCGGCGACTACATGAGTTCTGCCGGTGTGGAAGGTCTTGGCTTCGCCATTCCCAGCACCACAGTCAAAGAGATCGTAGATCAGCTGATCGCCCAAGGCTATGTCTCCGGCCGCCCCTACTTGGGCCTCACCGGACAGGCCGTTTCCGGCTTTGACCAGCTTTATTACCGCCTGCCTCAGGGCATTTATATCACCGCTGTAGATGAAAATTCTGACGCAGCTGCCAAGGGCATCGCCCCGGGAGATGTTTTGCTGCAAGTGGGAACAACCCGGATCACCGACACCGACACCCTCCAGACTGCCCTCTATGCCCAAGAAGCCGGCGATAGTGTCAATGTTGTTATCTATCGCAGCGGCAGACAATACTCTCTGGAGATCACTCTGGGACAGTCCCAGTAAGGAGCTGCTATGAAACCCATTTATACACAAACCTTTCAAATTACTGACTTGCATTTAGACTGCACCGGACGGCTGCGTCCCTCTGCAATTTTATATTTCGCGCAGGAAACCGCCGGTCAGCACTGCAAGGAGCTTTCCTTAGACTGGGAAACCTTGGCAAGCAAGGGCCTGTTCTGGGCCGTTCTGCGCCATCGGGTGCAAATCACCCGGCTTCCCAGCCGGGACGAAATCATCACCGTGGAAACATGGCCGATGCCCACCACCCGGTCTGCCTTCCCCCGATCTACCCGGGCGGTAGATCAAAATGGCAACGAGCTGTTCCGCTGTATCAGCCTTTGGGTGCTTATGGATATCCACAAGCGCACCATGGTGCTGCCGGGCAAAAGCGGTGTGCTGGTAGAAGGCTCCCTCCGGGGTACAGAGCTCTTAGCCCCCGGCTCCATCGCTCCCAAAGCTATGGAGCGTCACCGTAGCCGTCAGGTCAGCTTTACAGACCTGGACCGAAATCTGCACATGAACAACACCCGGTATTTAGACTGGATCGCAGATCTGCTTCCTGCGCAATTCCACCAAGAACACCCCTTGAAAGAATTTGTCCTTTGCTACCTGTCTGAAGCCAGAGAAAATGAGGAATTGACATTGCATTGGCAGCTGACGGACGGCCCTTGTTTGGAGGTAGATGCCGAAAGAACAGGAGAAAATGGGGAAGAAAAACCCACCAGAGTTTTCTCCGCGCAGCTGCT
>JAZRCU010000117.1:0-4982 GCA_045659965.1 Faecousia sp. | reverse complement strand
GTCACCCCAATGAACTGTCCGGTGGTGAGCAGCAGCGTCTGGCGATTGCCCGTGCACTGGTGAACAATCCGTCCACCATTATTGCCGACGAGCCCACCGGTAACTTGGACCCGGCTCGTTCTATGGAGATCATGAGTTTGCTGCAGGAGATCAACAACCTGGGCACCACGGTGCTGGTGGTTACCCACGAGATGGAGCTGGTGCAGCGGTTTGCAAAACGTGTTATTGTCCTTGACGATGGTCTTGTGATCAGCGACGGAATGGATGGGTATAGAAGCTATGAAAACGAATAATATTGGATATTTGATCATTGAGGGCATCCGTGGTATTTTCCTTCACGGCTTTATGTCCTTTGCGGCCATTTGTATTACAGTGGCTTGCTTGCTGATCGTTGGCAGCTTTTCCAGCCTGATGTACAATGTGAACATTATGGTTGAGGATTTGAATAAAACCAACGAGGTGTTGGTGTATATTGATAGCGAACTGCCGGACGCAGAGGCAAGAAGCGTTGGCACCCAGATTAACCAGATTGCCAATGTGCAAAATTCTGTGTTTGTTACCCGGGAAGAAGCGCTGGAGGCATTTATTGCAGAGCATCAGGGTGATGAAGCTTTCTCCGGTGTTCAGGCCAGCGATCTGCGCCATCGGTTTGTAGTAACCTTGATGGACAATGCTTTGATCGAGGAAACTGTGACATCCATTTCTAAGATTGCCGGTGTGGCAAAGATCAATGCGGCATATGAATTGGCAGAGGGCTTTTCTGCTTTGCAGAATGTGCTGCGAGTAGCCTCTGTAGCAGTGATCGTCATTTTGCTTATCGTTAGCTTGCTGATCATTTCTAACACAGTTAAGCTGGCAATGTATGATCGCCGGGACGAGATCGCCATTATGAAAATGGTGGGCGCTACCAATGGGTTTATCCGGCTTCCGTTTATGGTGGAAGGCTTTTTGCTGGGCATGACCGGTGCAGCCCTTGCATTTTTGCTGGAGTGGCTGATCTATAACGGCGTTGCGACCCGTCTGGCGGCTATTGATAGCCTGCAACTGTTTAACTTTGTGCCCTTTGCACAGCTGTTGTGGCCCATGGTTGCCACCTTTGTAAGCGCCGGCTTGTTTGTCGGTGTGGTGGGCAGCTGGACTTCCATTCGGAAGTTTATGGATGTATAAAAGGAGCGTTTTATGCGTAAAAATAAGAAGTTCATTGCCTTGCTTGCCGGCTTCATGGCGCTGATTTTGGCGCTGGGGCTGATTGCAGGTGTGCTGCCTAGCTTGTTCGTGAATGCGGCAAGCCTTTCAGAACTTGAAAAGCAGCTGGAAGCACTAAAGGAGCAGAAGAAAGAGGCAGACAGCCAGATCGCTGATCTGGAAGCGCAGCTGTCTGATAATTTATCCAGCATGCAGGCGGTTGTAAATCAAAAGAATACCATCGACCAGCAGATATTTTCTTTGTACCAGCAGACCCAGAACCTGAACGATCAGATTGCTGCCTATGGCCTTTTGATTGCCCAGAAGCAGGAGGAGTTGGAAGAGGCACAGGCCAGACTGGCTGAGCTGAACGAAAAGAATAAAGAGCGGATCCGAGCCATGGAAGAAGATGGCGATCTGTCTTATTGGTCCGTTTTGTTTCAGGCGAACGACTTTGCTGACCTTTTGGATCGGCTGAATATGGTAGAGGAAATTGCTGCTGCCGACCAGCGCCGATTAAAGGAAATGAGTCAGGTGGCCCAAGAGGTTGCCGATGCCAAGGCTGCTTTGGAAGAAGAGCAGAAGGCGTTGGAAGTTTCTAAGGCAGAACTGGAAAAGGCGCAAGTGCAGTTGGAAGAAAAGCGTGCAGAGGCAGACCGATTGCTGAATGAGTTGGTGGCAACCGGGGAAGAATACCAAAAGCTTCTGGACGAAGCAGAAGCAGCGGCCGGTGCGTTGAAGGATAAGATCAGCGATGCTCAGGATGCCTACGATGCAGCAGAATATCAGCAGTGGTTGTCTACTTCCAAGCCTGCACAGTCCGGTACTTCCGGCAGCAGCGGTAACAGCAGCCACATTGTGCAGGGCCTTACTTGGATTGTGCCTACCAGCTATGTTTATATGTCCAGTCCTTTTGGATGGAGAGTGCATCCTGTATACGGTGACTGGCGCTTCCATTATGGCGTGGATCTGGCGGCGCGCAGCGGCACGCCTATCGTGGCTACCCGTTCCGGTGTGGTAACCAGAGCATATTACGATTATTCCGGCGGTTATACCGTGGAATTGGATCATCAGGATGGCTTTGGCTCTAAGTATTTGCATATGACCCATTACATTGTTTCTGATGGACAGTATGTGAATGCCGGACAGGTGATTGGTTATGTAGGCTCTACCGGAACATCTACCGGCGCCCACCTGCATTTTAGCATTACTTATAACGGAGAGCATCAAAATCCTATGGATTACATTGGTGGTTAATAATTACCCACAGTCCTCCGGGACTGTGGGTTTTTTAAGAGGGACGATTATGGATTGGCAAAAAGTAAAAGTTATTGCAATTAGAAGCGCCGGTTATTTGATCGTAGCGGCGCTGGCTTCTGCGATCACATTTAGCCTGTGTGCGCCGGATACACAAACCAAAACCAGCACCAGCACAAAATTGGAAGAGCTGGAGCAGGTGATTTTGGAGTGCTTTATTGGCAAGACAGATCAGGAAGCGCTGCAAGATGGCGCGGCAGCCGGTATGGTAGCGGCTACAGCAGATCAATGGAGCTACTATATTCCTGCCAGCGAATATCAAAACTATGTCGACAGAATGGGCAATTCCTATGTGGGCATTGGTGTGACGATTAGAAGCTTGGAAGACAAATCGGGCATGGAGATCACCGAGGTGGCTGCCGGCTCTGGTGCAGAAGAAGCTGGCTTGCTGGCAGGCGACATTATCACCGGGGTGAATGGAGAATCGATTGCAGAATTGGGCATGAGTGAAGCGAAATCCCGGATTCGTGGTGACGAGGATACCCAAGTACAGATAACGATTTTGCGCGATGGAGAATACTTGGACTTTTCTGTGGCCCGACGCAGGATGGTTGTGGCAGTGGCTACCGGAAAAATGCTTGAGGGACAGATCGGTCTGGTAACCATTGATAACTTCGACAGCCGATGCGCAGAGGAGACCATTGCTCAAGTAGAAGCGCTGCTGGAACAAGGGGCAAAGGGCTTGATTTTTGATGTGCGCAACAATCCCGGCGGCTATCGCCATGAGCTTGTAGAGGTGCTTGACTATCTGCTGCCGGAAGGAGATCTGTTCCGTAGTGTGAATTACAGCGGGAAAGAAACAGTAGATACCTCTGATAAAAATTGTTTGCAGCTGCCTATGGCGGTGCTGATTAACGGAGAAAGCTATTCTGCTGCAGAGTTTTTTGCGGCAGCGCTGGAAGAATATAACTGGGCCGTTACAGTAGGTGAGCCTACAATCGGAAAGGGGTATTTCCAAAATCTTGTAAACCTTTCTGATGGCTCTGCGGTTAATCTGTCCATGGGTAAGTATTTTACACCTAAGGGTGTCAGCTTAGCGGAGGTGGGAGGCTTGAAGCCGAACATTTCTGTGGAGCTTACACAGGAGCAATTCTACGCAGTCCGGGCCGGAACTTTGCCGGAAGATCAGGATCCGCAAATCCAAGCTGCCCTTGCATATTTACAAAATTCTTGAAAAATACCGCTGACTGTTGGGTCAGCGGTATTTTTTGTTGGTATTTCACAGAAAAACATAGGGGAAAATCCGGGTTTTCCCTTGACGGCAGAAAGAAAATTTACTATAATGTGAGAAGCTATGGAAAAATTTATCCAGAAAGGATTTTATGTTATGGCAAGAGAATTTAAAATTACTGCCCTCCGGTTGGCGGAGTTGGAAAAGGAACTGAACTATTTAAAGACCACCCGTGAGCGCGAGATCGCTGCAATGATCGCAGAAGCTCGCTCCTACGGTGACTTGTCCGAAAACTCTGAGTACGATGCTGCGAAGAATGAGCAGGCTAAGCTCTACGGCCGCATTGCTGAGATCGAAGATGTCCTGTCCCACGCTGTGGTGATCGAGGACGAGAACGAGGCTTCCGGCCGCGTTGGTCTGGGTTGCATGGTTGAGGTTGAGGACGTAGCTACCGGCGAAAAGACCACCTACCGGATTACCGGCTCTCAGGAAGCAAATCCCATGGAGAACAAGCTCTCTGACGACTCTCCCTTCGGCCGCGCTGCCGTGGGCAAGGCTCCCGGAGATGTGTTTACCGTCAATGCGCCCAACGGCTCTTACCAGATGAAGGTAGTGTCCGTATCCCGTGAGGGCTAAGCTATGGCAAAGTTTGTACCTCAGGCGGAGCTGCCTGTCTCTGAGCAGGCCCAGATCCGTCGCGAAAAGTTAGCCGCTCTGCAGGCAGAAGGCTTAGATCCCTTCCTGCAGACCAAGTTTGATTTTAATGCGGACTCTGCCAAGATCAAGGGCGATTACGATGCCTTTGAAGGTAAGACTGTCCGTTTGGCTGGCCGTCTGATGAGCAAGCGTGGCATGGGTAAGGTGTCCTTCTGCGACTTGCAGGATAACACCGGCCGTATCCAGTTGTTCGTGAAGATCGACGAGCTGGGCGAAGAGGCTTTTGCCCGGTTTAAAAAGTACGATATCGGTGATATCGTAGGTGTGGAAGGCGAAGTGTTCCGCACCAAGACTGAGGAGATCTCTGTGCGTGCCACTTCTGTGACTTTGCTGAGCAAGGCTCTGCTGCCTCTGCCTGAGAAATTCCACGGCCTTACTGACAAGGAAATGCGTTTCCGTCAACGCTATGTGGATCTGATGGTCAATCCTGAGGTGAAGCGCAACTTCGTGATCCGTTCTCAGTTCATTAAGTTCATGCGTAACTATCTGGATAACATGGGCTACATTGAAGTGGAGACCCCGGTGCTTAACACTATCGCCGGCGGTGCTTCTGCCCGCCCCTTTGTTACTCATCATAATACGCTGGATATTG
>JAZRCU010000116.1:0-2534 GCA_045659965.1 Faecousia sp. | reverse complement strand
TCGTTGATAGCGACAACTTCGTAACCCTCAGCACCGAACATCTGACGGAAAGCCAGACGGCCGATACGGCCAAAACCATTGATAGCAACTTTAACGGACATAGTTTATTCCTCCATTACTTCTTACTGCTTATGCAGTATTGATACAAATATGTTTGGGGAAAATAGTCCCCAGTCCAGATTATTATACTATAGCCTCATGCCATTGTAAAGTATTTATTTTGTCAAAATCCAGCATTTTCCGGGAAATTTTATTGGTATTCTATACAAAAATACTTACATTCTCAATCTCTGCCCGGGTGCAGGAAAGGCTGCCTTGGAAGAAGCCTTTTTTACCGCCGCCACGGCCGCCACAACGATCTAGCAGCTTAGCACCCAAGTGGGAGATATCTTCCTGCTTATTGACTAAGCAGAACTGATAGCCTGTTTCCTCTGTGCCGGAGAACACCGCCGCCGTACCGCCGCAGCAGGAAGCGATCTTGTCCGCCAGCTCCCGCAGCATAGCCGTAGGCAGATCCGCCTCAAAATGCACACAGTCCCCTTTGCCTGCATAGCCATCGGCAATATAGTCAAGAAGCTTCCGGGACAGGCCTGTGATCTGGAATTTCTGCTGGGCAAGCTGGTCGTTGACCTTCTGGGCCGCTGCGCCGGTTTCCAGAATCTTAGCAGAAAAAGCCTGCGATACCAACATATTTTGCTGGTACACCTTCTGTAAGAGCGCTAATGCCTTGTTACCGCAGACCATTTCCATCCGGATGCCCTGATGGAACTTTACCACACTTAAGATTTTAATCAGTCCCACCTCTCCGGTATATCCCACATGGATGCCGCAGCAGGCGCAGCGATCATACCCCGGCACTTCCACCAGCCGCACCGGCCAAGGCAAGGGTCGCTTTGTGCGGTAGGTGATGTTCTCCAATTCTTCCGGGCTGGGGATGCTGCACAGCACAGGCAGATTGGCAAAGACCGCTTGGTTTGCCTGGGTTTCCAAGTCCTCCAAGGCTTCCTTGGGGATGATGCCGTCAAAGTCCATGGTGACCCCCTCCGCACCCATATGGAAGCCTACATTGTGGAAGCCGAACATCTTATGGATAATGCCGGAGAGGATATGCTCCGCGGTGTGCTGCTGCATAAACTCGAAGCGGCGCTCCCAGTCAAGTTTTCCTGTGACGGTGCTGCCTTCTTCCAAAGGTCCTTGGCAAATATGCACGATCTTGTCGTCTATGGCCTGCGTGTCTGTTACCGGGACGTCGGACAATGTGCCGGTATCTCCCGGTTGACCGCCCCCTTCCGGGTAGAACACCGTCTGGTCCAGCACCACATGGTAGCCAGCTTTTCCCTGGGTGCAGGAAACCACCCGGGCGGTAAATTCTTTTTTATGGCAATCTTCATAATAAAGAGAATCGGTTATCATAAAAGCACCTTCGTTTTCAATATTTGGTTTTTATTTTAGCACATCTTGTTTTTCTTTGCAACGGCAAGGGAAAGTCTGTCGATATCTTTTTTGACAGAAGCTCGGCATTTCCCCATTTTTCTGGGAAATTGCCGGGTAAAATAGGGTTATAAAGTTACCGGGAGGACATGCTATGCAGTGCCAAAAACTCAAAACCTATATGGAGACCGGACGGGTGGTGTTTTTGCCTGCCAAGGCCATCTGCCCCAATCCTAAGCAGCCGAGAAAGGTGTTTTCGGAAACCGCTCTGGACGAACTGGCAGAGAGCATTCGCCGCCACGGGATCTTGCAGCCGCTGTCAGTGCGTCGGGTGGACTGCGGCTATGAGCTGATTGCCGGGGAGCGGCGGCTCCGGGCTGCCATTGCCGCCGGACTGACGGAAGTGCCTTGTATCTTAATGCGAATGGATGATCAGGAATCCTCTGTCACCGCCATGGTGGAAAATCTCCAACGGCAGGACCTAGACTACATAGACCAAGCCCGGGGCATCCAGCTGATCATGGAAAACTGGGTGCTCAGCCAAGAGCAGGCCGCCCGGCTTTTAGGAAAGAGCCAAAGCAGCATCGCCAATAAGCTTAGGCTATTAAAACATTCCCGGCCTGTCCTTGATAAACTACGGACCACCCAGCTGACCGAGCGCCACGCCCGGGCGCTATTAAAGCTACCTACTGACGGGATGAAGATTTCTGCAATCGATACTATGGTGAAGGCAGATATGAGCGTTGCCCGGGCAGAGCAGTATATCGACTCTCTGCTGACAACCGCCCCGGAAAGCCCTAAGAAAACCAATGTGTCTGCCTTTCTCAAACAAGTGGCCCAGACCTTAACAAAAATCCAAAGCGCCGGGATCCCGGCCATTTCTGAACGCTTAGAAACCGAAAGCCAGATCGTACTGACCATCACCATTCCCAAATAACAAAAGCCTGGAACGATGTTCCAGGCTTTTGACTGTTTATACCATTTTCTTATTGTCTGGCAAAGGATAACTCTCCGGGAACATGGTGTACCACAGAAGATAGATGACATCCTCGTTGTTCACTTCGCCATCTTCCGTAAAGTCGGCAGAGCCCTCAATAGGATAG
>JAZRCU010000115.1:0-18076 GCA_045659965.1 Faecousia sp. | reverse complement strand
CTTTGAAAACACCATCATTGTTATGACCTCCAATGCTGGCTCCGAGGGAAGAGTGGGAGGTCTTGGCTTTGGCAGAACAGAGCAGGATATGGTAAAAGATAAGACCATGTCTGCCTTAAGAGAGTTCCTGCGACCTGAGTTTATTAACCGTGTGGATGAGATCATTACCTTCAATCATCTGACAGAAGAAAATTTCGTGGGTATTGCAAAGATCATGCTGGAGGAACTGCGGCTGAGTTTGCAGGATCGTGGATTGACGTTTACTTGGACAGAAGACGTGGAACGGCTTTTGGTAAAGAAGGCGTTTTCCACAGTTTATGGTGCAAGAAATCTAAGACGCACCATTCAAAAGGAACTGGAAGATCCAATTTCCGAAATTATCATTGATTCCTTTGAAGCACCGGTTTCTGCCATCACTGCGCAGGTACAGCAAGAAGAAATTTTGGTACAGGGAAAATAAAAAAGTGGGAGGTTGACCTCCCACTTTTCTTATAGATCAAACTTTTCAGTCAGTTTATCTGACAGTTGCCATGCTGCATCTTCTACTTTATTGGCAGCTTTGATCGCCATCATTCTGGCGGGATTGCTTTTTGATAGCATCATTACGCCAACTGCACCTGCGGCAGCACCAATTCCTAAAGTTATGGCCCAACCTTTTCCGCTCATCGTTTTTCCTCCTTCGTTTGCGAAACTTTTTATCGCATTTACAGTATACCCTGTCGAAAAGAATTGAAACGAGGAAAGGTTTCACTCTTTTCACATGGAAAATTTTGTGATATAATAGAAATAAGAGGAACTGAGGTGATTATATGTCTATTGATAGATTACAGGAAAAGATCCGCAAAACAAAAAATCCTATGGTTTTGACCTTTTCTGGCAGCTATAACTGCTTGCCACCCCATATTCTTCAATGTGCATCAAATCAGGTAGAGGCTTATAAGGTGTATTGTAATGACCTATTGCAATCGCTTTCTGAGAGTGTACCTGCAGTAAGATTTTCTTTCCAGAATTTTTCACTAATGGGTCCTGAGGGTTTGCGTTTGTTGGCAGATCTGCTGGTGCGGGCAGGGAAGCTTGGCTATTATGTGATCATGGATGCCCCGGAAAGCCTGTCAGAGCAAGATGCGTCTTTTGCGGCAGAACGGTTGCTTTGTGAAGAAAATAGCTGGCATTTTGATGGGTTGGTTGTTTCTTCTTATATTGGCAGTGATGGAATTCGGCCTTATGCAGAGCGGATAAAGAAGGGGAATAAGGACCTGTTTGTAGTGGTTAGAACTTCAAATAGAACTGCTCCTGAATTGCAGGATTTGTTATCCGGCTCCCGACTTATGCATATGGCCAATGCAGATATTGTTAATCGTCTGTCTTTAGACCATATGGCGCGCAGTGGATATTCTTGTGTTGGTGCCTTGGCGGGTGCAGCCTCTGCTGATAGTTTGCGTTTGCTTAGAAGCAAGTATAAGCAAATGTTTTTGTTAGTAGATGGCGCAGATTATCCCAATGCGAATGCCAAAAATTGTAGTTTTGCCTTTGATGCCTTGGGACGCGGTGCTGCCGCTTGTGTAGGTATGAGCGTTACCGGAGCATGGCAGCAGGCCCAGACGGATGGTACAGATTATTTGTTGCAGGCGGAAGCTGCGGTGCAAAGAATGAAGAAAAATTTAAATCGTTATATAACTATTTTGTAAGCAAAATGCCGGGGATTATTCCCCGGCATTTTTTGTGGTATCTGTTGTAATAGTTACATCAGGCATAGTGGTATCCACGCTGGGATCGGGAATGTTTGTGGCAATGGTGGGGTCCATAATGGTAGGATCAAGAATTGTGGGGTCCATTTCCGGCATGGTGTTACGTTCAGTTGTGTGTGTGGTAGTGGTCGTCATGTTGGCATCATTGCGTCTGCCACATGCGCATAAACTTAAGCTAAGGGTTAATAACAAAATGGTTAATAAAAAGCGTTTCATAAGCGCCTCCTTTTTCTTTTTTCTGTAGCAGTATGCCCATGTAGCATAAAAATTAACCGCAAAAGGATTGAAAACATATGACATTTTGCAGAATTCTTTATAAATCTGCATTTTTTTAAATTTTACCATTGATATTTTGATGTTTATTTTGTATAATGTGTTGGAATAAATTAGAAGAGGAGATCTTTTTATGAAAAGACTTTCTGTTAAGAAGAATGTTGAATGTATGGCGTGCTTGGAATGTGTCCGTGCTTGCTCTAATGCATTTTTTAAGGAATTTAATGAAGACCTGTCTTGTATCCGCATTGTTGCAAAAGGTGCCGGCGCAAAGCCTATGACCTGTATTCAGTGCGGTAAGTGCATGAAGGCTTGCGAAGCCGGTGCAATTACACAAAATCCCAAGACCGGTGTTTACATGATCAATAAGAAGCTGTGTACCGCATGTGGTAAGTGTGTAGAAGCTTGCCCCATGAAGGTCATGGTTGCTCCCAAGGAAGGTACAACTACCAAGTGTATCGCCTGCGGTATTTGCGTGAAAGCATGTCCGATGGAGATCCTGGAGATTGTAGAAAAGTAATGCTCTTACATAACGGGGCAATCTTAGG
Source organism: Faecousia sp. (assembly GCA_045659965.1). GTDB lineage: Bacteria > Bacillota > Clostridia > Oscillospirales > Oscillospiraceae > Faecousia. The sequence continues at coordinate 15,507 of JAZRCU010000115.1, read as the reverse complement.
ATTGCTCCGTTTCATCTTTGTAATAGGCTGCGTTTAGACAGGTCCCTTTCTGTTTGATAGTAGCAGCGGAATGGAGAAATTATGAAGGGAAAATATTTGAAGAAAACTGATGAGGGCAGTAAAGGCTGGAAGAAAAAGCTGCTTATCAGCATTGGCGTTGTCGTAGCTGTGTTGCTCGTGATTTTTACGAGTGTATTTATTTGGACGGATAGCTTATTAGATGACATTGGCCGCATTGATGAAAACGAGCAAACACTTTCTTCTGATGAATTGGCTGAAATTTTGGACCCCATGAATACAGATCCTGAAGTGGAACAGGCAGATTCTATTTTTGCTGACAAGAATATTGTGAATATTCTGCTGGTTGGACAGGATCGTCGCCCCGGCGAGGCCCGGATGCACTCTGATGCTATGATTTTGTGCACCATCAATAAGGCTACCAATACGCTTACTATGACATCTTTCATGCGTGATATGTGGGTGTATATCCCAGATCATTACAATGAGCGAATCAATGTGCCTTACATGGTAGGTGGCTTCCCGTTGCTGAATGAAACGCTGGAGTATAATTTCGGTATTTCTGCAGACTACAACTTTGAAATTGATTTCAACGGCTTTATGAATGCCATTGATTTGGTTGGCGGTATTGAGATCGAGTTGACCCAAAAGGAAGCGAATTATTTGAATCAGCGCGGCAACTGGGGCGTTGAGGAGAATTCCAACTGGGATTTGAAGGAAGGTGTAAATCTTCTGACAGGCTCTCAGGCATTGGCATATTCCAGAATTCGAGCCATTGGTGATGACTTTGCACGTACCAACCGTCAGCGTACAGTACTCAATGAACTGATTGAGAAGGCAAAGACATTGAGTGTTACCGAAATTTACAAGCTGGTAAAAGCTATGTTACCGCTTTTGGCTACAGATATGTCCAATAGTCAGATTTTGGGCTTGGTAATGGAAATGCTGCCTATGCTTAGTGACTTGAAGGTTGTATCTCAGAGAATTCCTCTGGATGGAGAATATTCCTTTGCCAATAAGAACGGTGCTTCTGTGATCGAATTGAGCAAGAGTAATTATAATGCTGCTAAAAATCTTTTGATTAACACTATGAAAACCGACACGGCAAACCCCTAAAAAGAAATGATCAAATCCCTGTGGTGTAAAAACCGCAGGGATTTTTTCTGTGCATAATTTCTAGGTAAAATTGAAAAATTGACCTCTGTAATAACTTTTTGTAGGAAAATTACAAAAATTTACGCTTTGTAATAATTGCATATCCCAGTGGGATATGATATAGTATAATCAATCATACACCCGGAGGCGTTTATGTTGGAATTAAATGAATTTCAAAATAAATTATCTGCATCTTTAAACGGTATTTCCTTGGCGTTTTGGGAGCCTATGGCGAAGCATACGTCTTTTCGTATCGGTGGCCCTGTGGAAGCAATGGCATTCCCGGAAAATAAGGAACAACTAGCGAAAATTCTTTCTGTGTCCCATGAATTGGACCGAAAACCTGTTATTCTTGGTGCAGGAACAAATATCCTTGCGCCGGATGAAGGCATTGAAGGTCTTGTAATTTGTTTGAAGGACTGCCTTGGAGGCTTGGAGCAGCTGGATCGGACCCATATCCGGGTTTACGCCGGCGTTACCATGACCCGGGCTGCTGTGTATGCAGCAGGCCTAGGATTGGGCGGTTTGGAATTTGCCCATGGTATTCCCGGCTCTGTTGGCGGCGGTGTTTATATGAATGCCGGCGCATATGGCGGTGAGATCTGCCAGGTGTGCGAAAGTGTAGAAGTGATGACCTTCGATGGCAAGCTCCATCAGTATTCCGGTGCCCAAATGGGATTTTCTTATCGTCATAGCCGCTTGGAGGATGAAGAGGGCATTGTGATTTCTGCTGTATTTGCGTTGGAAGAAAAACCAACAGAGCAAATCCGTGAGCAGATGCAGTTGCTGCAAAAGAAAAGAAGCGCCTCTCAGCCATTGCAGCTGCCTTCTGCCGGCTCTGCCTTTAAACGTCCGGTGGGCGGTTTTGCGGCAGCCTTGATCGACCAAGCGGGGCTGAAGGGTTTTCGCATTGGGGATGCTGCAGTATCTGAAAAGCATGCCGGATTTGTTGTGAATTTGGGCAATGCAACAGCGAAAGATGTGAAGGCGCTTTTTGCACAGGTGTCTGATAAAGTATTTGAAGCCTCCGGAATTCGTTTGGAACCGGAAGTGCGTATTTGGTAAAGAGGTGAAGTTCTGTGGCAGTATCATTTTCCGGAAGTGCAAAGGCAGAGATCTGCCGCAGCGCGCCCAATCATCGTTGTTGTGCTTTGGCGCAATGTTTTGGTATTTTACTGTTTTGCAACCAATTTTCCTTTGATGGAATTCGAATTATTACAGAAAGCCGTGAGTTTGCGGTTATGCTGCCTAAGCTGTTCAAGAAAGCGTTTGGGTTAAGCTTTGATATTGTGCCTGCACAGGAAGCACAGGGCAAGCAAATATTTCAGTTTACCCAGAAAGACAAGATCCATCGTATTATGGCTGCCTATGGTTTTGCACCGGAGGATACATTGTCGCTACATTTAAATCTTGCGGTAGTGGAAGAAGATTGCTGCAAGGCTTCGTTCTTGCGAGGTGCTTTTCTTTCAGGCGGCTCTGCCACAGACCCTTCTAAATCCTATCATTTGGAACTGGCAACCACCCATCATAGTGTTGCCCGGGAATGTGACACCCTGGTCCGGGAAGTTTTGGGTTTTGCACCTAAGATGGCTAACCGCAGTGGTGGACAGGTCCTTTACTTAAAAAACAGCGAGCAGATTTCTGATTTTCTAACTTGCTTAAGCGCACCGGTGGCGGCCATGGGTATCATGGAAGCCAGATTGGAAAAGGAACTGAACAACCGGGTCAACCGTCGTTGTAATTGTGACGATGCCAATACCTCCAAGGTGGTGGAAGCTGCACAGGAGCAGCTGACAGCCATTCGTATCTTACGTGAATGCGGCATGATAGAAGGCCTGCCTGAGAAGTTAAAGCAGGCGGCTATAGCGAGGGAAGAACATCCGGCATCTTCTTTGACTGAGCTGGCCGCCATGATGGTGCCTGCAATTTCTAAGCCGGCTATGAATCACAGATTGAAGAAATTAGTAGAAATAACAAAGGAGCTTAAAAAATGAGTTTTGTACATTTGCATGTTCACTCTGAATATAGTCTCCTGGATGGTGCGTGCCGAATTGGCGGTATGATGGACCGGGTCAAGGAATTGGGCCAAGATGCCATCGCTTTGACGGATCATGGCGTCATGTATGGCTGTATCGACTTTTACAAGGCGGCCAAAGCAGCCGGCGTGAAGCCGATCATTGGCTGCGAGGTGTATGTAACCCGGCGGCGGATGGAAGATCGTGTCCATGGTATTGATAACGATCCGTATCATCTGGTGCTCCTTTGCGAAAATCGCACCGGTTATGAAAACCTTTGTTTGTTGGTATCTGAAGCGTTTATTCACGGATTTTACGGCAAGCCCCGTGTGGATCTGGAACTTTTAGAAAAACGTCATGAAGGTTTGATTGCCCTAAGTGCTTGCTTGGCTGGCGGCGTGCCCCAGAAGCTGATGGAAGAGGACTACCAAGGGGCGAAGGATCATGCTTTGCGTCTGGCAGAGATCTTTGGAGAAGGTAACTTCTATCTGGAATTACAGGATCACGGCATACAAGAACAGCAATTTGTTAACCAAGGCGTTATGCGGATCGCCAGAGAGACAGGCTTGCCTTTGGTAGTGACCAATGATGCTCACTATTTGCGCAAGGAAGATGCAAAAATGCAGGATGTACTGCTTTGCATCCAGACTGGCAAAACTGTGGATGATCCCAATCGTATGAAGTTCTCCACAGAAGAATTCTACTTAAAGAGCGAAGAAGAGCTGCGTCAGTTGTTCCCCAACTGTGACGAAGCTTTTGAAAATACAGTTAAAATTGCCCAGCGTTGTAATTTAGAATTTGAGTTTAACCAGTATCATCTGCCGGCGTTCCCTGTGCCTGAGGGCTATACCAATGAGGAATATTTCCGTCATTTGTGTATGGAGGGATTTCGGGAGCGGTATCCCGATGCCCCCAAAGAATATATGGAACGGTTGGAATATGAGATCAGCGTCATCAGCCGTATGGGTTATGTGAACTATTATCTGATCGTTTGGGATTTCATTCGCTATGCCAAGGAGCAGGGAATTCCGGTTGGTCCGGGCCGTGGCTCCGGTGCAGCTTCTATTGCAGCGTATTGTCTGCATATTACAGAAGTGGATCCCATGAAATATGCGCTGATCTTCGAGCGTTTTTTAAATCCTGAACGAGTCAGTATGCCCGATTTTGATACGGACTTCTGTCAGGAACGGCGTCCGGAAGTGATCGAGTATGTCATGCGTAAATACGGCACGGACCGTGTGGCACAGATCGCGACTTTTGGTACTATGGCAGCTCGTGGCGCTATTCGCGATGTGGGCAGAGCTATGAATTTCTCCTATGCAGAAACGGATGTGGTTGCAAAGCTTGTGCCCACAATGCCGCTGCATATCACTTTGAAGGAATCCTTAGATGTTTCTCCGAAGCTTAAGGAGATGTACGACGAGAATGAACGTGTACGGGCGCTGATCGACACAGCCATGTCCTTGGAAGGTATGCCCAGAAATACCTCTACCCATGCCGCTGGTGTTGTGATCACCGCAGAACCTGTGCGCAGCTACGTGCCTCTTTCTTGTAATGATGAGACCATTGTGACCCAATATCCCATGACCACCATTGAGGAATTGGGTTTGTTAAAAATGGATTTTCTGGGACTTAGAAACTTGACGGTTATCAAGGATGCCCAGCTGCAGATCCAAAAGATCCACCCGGATTTTGCCATTGATAAAGTTCCGGACAATGATCCTAAGACCTTTGAGATGCTGGCACAGGGCAAGACCCAAGGTGTATTCCAGCTGGAGTCTGCAGGTATTACCGGCGTATGTATCAACTTAAAGCCAACCTCCATTGAAGATATGACGGCTATTGTTGCGCTGTATCGCCCCGGTCCTATGGATTCTATCCCCACCTTTGTTGCCAACAAACAAGATCCCAGTAAGATCCGCTACAAAACACCTTTGTTAGAGCCGATCCTGCTGGTTACCTACGGTTGTATTGTTTACCAGGAACAGGTCATCGAGATTTTCCGCTCCTTAGGCGGCTATACCATGGGACAGGCGGATAATATTCGCCGTGCCATCTCCAAGAAGAAGATGAAGGTGATCGAGGAAGAGCGAAAGGTCTTTGTATATGGCGATGCTAATCAGGGAATTCCCGGTGCAATGGCCAAGGGCGTGGAAGAGAGCGTAGCGCAGTCTATTTACGACGAGATCGTTGCCTTTGCAAACTATGCCTTTAATAAGGCCCACGCGGTTTGCTACGCCTATGTTTCCTACCAGACGGCATACTTAAAGTGTCACTATCCAAAACAGTATATGGCGGCCTTAATGACCTCTGTGTTGGATTCTTCTATCAAGATCTCCGGCTATATCAACGAGTGTAAGGAGATGGATATTGTCACATTGCCTCCGGATGTTAACCACTCCGACGTGACCTTCACCGTTGAAGGGGACAAGATCCGCTTTGGCTTAGGTGCAGTCAAGAGTGTGGGTAGAGGATTTATTCGAAAGATGGTGGCAGAAAGACAGGCCAATGGTCCTTTTAAGTCCTTAGAGGACTTTGTAAGCCGCCTGTCTGACAGTGATGTGACTCGTCGGATCGTGGAGAATTTGATCAAGTGCGGGGCTATGGATTGCTTTGGCTATCACCGCAGTCAGTTACTTGCTGTTTATGATGCGGTCATTGACAGCGTCAATGCTTCCAAAAAGCGAAACTTAGATGGTCAGATGGGTATGTTTGCCATGTTGGAGGAAGAACAGGGGGCTTCCTCTGTGATAATTCCTCAGATGGAGGAACTAAAAAAAGCAGACCTGATGCTGATGGAAAAAGAAACTACCGGCATCTATCTGTCCGGGCATCCTATGGATGAATACCGCCATTTGCTCAAGGGTGGAAGAATCGTGTCCATCGGTAGACTGATGGAGGAGGATAGCGGCTATCAGGATGACCAGATCGTTCAAATCGCTGGTGTAATTCAGACTGTGAAGATGAAAACCACGCGAAATCACTCCATGATGGCCTATGTGACTGTGGAAGATGAAACTGCTGTGATCGAGACCATGGCATTTTCTAAAACGATTACAGAACACGGAAGCTATCTGGCAGAAAATCTGCCTGTTGTGATTACCGGACGGCTATCTATGCGCGAAGATAAAGAGCCGCAGATCATTATCAATCAGGTGATCCCGATTGCAGATTATAAACCGGAGCCTGCTTCCAAGCATTTTAAAACCACACTTCAAACCCAGGAAAATCAGAAGCTTTATTTGAAGCTACCCAGCGAGGAGGGTCCTTTGTTTGGAAAGATCCGGGCAATTTTAAACATGTTCCCCGGTGACAAGCAGGTGGTGGTTTATTTTGCAGATACAAAGCAAAGACGGGGCAGTTTCTGCTCCTTTGATAAGGCAATGCTGGAAGAGCTGATTCATGTTCTAGGCAAAGAGAATGTGGTGCTGAAATAACTTTTCTTTTGGCATGTATTATGCTATAATATTCAGAAAGGAGCGATGGGACGATATGAGGAAATTAACGCGAATTTTTCTGGTGTTAGCGGTGGCGGTTTTGCTGTCCGGATGTATGCTGACAGTAGATGAAATGTACCGTGTGCCAAAGCGGTCGGACGCCTACAATGCGTTGCAGCTAGCGGTGGATGAAGCTATGCTTGGCATGAGTTATTGCGCTCCCAGCTCCGGAGAAAACCGGCAAACAATTCAGATTGCAGATCTGGATGGAGACGGAATTTCTGAATATATCCTTTTTGCAAAAAGTACAGAGGAGAAACCTCTACGAATCATGGTTTTTCAAAATCAAAATGAAAGCTTTGTTCACACCGATACAGTAGAATGTAACGGAACTGCTTTTGATAGAGTCGAGTATGTGGACATGGATGGGCAACCCGGTGTGGAGATTGTGATCGGCAGGCAATTAAGTGATCAGGTGATCCGTTTTGCATCTGTTTACACATTCAATGGCAATGCGTTGACCCAGATGGCCAGCATGAATTATACAAAGCTAATGACAGTGGATCTAGATGGCGATAACATTTGGGAACTGTTCTTGCTGCGACCCGGTCAAACAGATGCAGATGCAGGCATCGCGGAGCTGTATCGTGTTCGCGACGGTGTTATGGAGCGCTATAATGAGGCGGCTATGTCCCAGCCCGCTGAAAAACTGAAGCGTATCATCGTGGGTAAGCTTGATGGTGGAAAACCTGCGGTGTATGCGGCCAGCGCCGTGGATGAAACTTCCTTGGTCACGGACGTTTACACAGTAAACGAAGGAAAACTTGTGAATGTGGCTTCACTTCACAAAATGGGCACAGATGTTAAGACGATGCGCAATTTCTATGTGTATGCCGATGATATTGATAAGGATTCTGTGATCGAATTGCCCAGCTTGATCCCGATGAAGCCCATGCTTGCCGGTGATTCTATAGATGCCCATCAGCTGATCCGATGGTACGCTATGACTCCGGAGGGCGAAGAGGTGGACAAGATGTACACCTACCACAATTTTGTCGATGGCTGGTATTTGCAGTTGGATAGCGCGTGGGCTAACCGCCTGTTTGTTGAGATGGCGGATAATGCGTATGTGTTCTATCTTTGGGATGAATCTTACAAGACCAGCGAAAAAGTATTTACCATTTTTGCAATTACCGGACAAAATCGGGAAGAGCAGGGTAGTGTAGAAGGGAAATTTATTATCCATAATACGGAGTCCGTTGTGTATGCAGGCAGGATGGAACGAAATGCAGGAGATTACGGACTTTCCAGTGAAATGGTGATAGATCATTTCCGCTTGATTCAGCAGGTATGGAAAACAGGAGAAACATAAGAGGGTTAAGGTATGAAAAAAGTATTGATTTTGGAAGATGAGGTCAATATTCGCAGCTTTGTGGTTATCAATTTGCGCCGTGCAGGCTATCAGGCCATTGAGGCAGGTTGCGGCATGGATGCATTAGAAAGATTACGGGAGCATCCGGATATTGGCGTTGCCATCTTGGATATTATGCTTCCGGATATTGACGGCTTCGAGGTTTGCCGTCGTATTCGGGCCACTAACAAACAGATCGGCATTATTATGCTCACTGCCCGGACACAGGAGATGGATAAGGTGACAGGCCTGATGACCGGTGCTGACGATTATGTGACAAAGCCGTTCTCTCCTGCAGAATTGACTGCAAGAATCGATGCGCTGTATCGCCGCTTGGGCGGTGATACCAACGCGGACATGGAGCTTTTGTCTCAGGGCCCGTTCGTCATGAACACCAGAAACCACACCTTGGAAAAGGCGGGCAACCGTGTGCGCTTGACCCAAGTGGAATATTCCATTTTGAAGCTGTTTATGCAAAATCCGGGAAGAGCTTTGTCCAGAGAAGAAATCCTGGCTGCCGTATGGGGCAAGGATTATGATGGCGAGCTCAAAATCGTGGATGTAAACATTCGCCGCTTGCGGATTAAGATCGAGGATGACACGACAAACCCAACCTATATTACAACAGTTTGGGGCTTTGGATATAAATGGGGCGCGTAAATCGTAAGACGGGTAAACCCGTATTTCGTATCAGAGGCCTGCGCCGTCGATGGCTTCTTAACACAGTAGGTGTTGTGTGTGCATTAGGCCTTGTTTGTGTGTTGGCGGTGACTGCCATGTTTTCTGCATATTACTACTCTACCATGGAGTCTGATATGCGTTACCGTGCAAGAACTACCACAGAGTTTTTCGCTGATTATCTTAATCAAAGCTATAATGAGTACTATAAGTCGTGTATTGCTTATGCCCAAAGCTTTGATGAAAAGAATTTGGAATTGCAATTTATCAATGCACAGGGTGTGATTGTGGCCTCCTCTCATGGCAGTTGGTCTGGACCGTCTCCCACTACCTCTGATATTGCAGATGCTATCAGCACGCGCGGAATTGCAAAATACCGGGGTGTAAATCCTGCGACGCGCGAGCGGATCATGGCGGTTTCCAGCCCCATGATCTATAGCAATGGCGAAGTTATCGGTGTGCTGCGTTATGTCACATCTACTGCAGTTATGGACTTGCAGATCAGTTATGTTGCAGTTTTATCCTTCATTGCGCTAGTGATTGTATTGCTTGTGGTGCTGATCAGCGGCAACTATTATATGCATTCGATTCTGATCCCCTTGGGAGCGATCATTGATAAAGCGCAGAAGATCGCCAGCGGCAGCTATGGTATTCAAATTCAAACCCAGTATGATGATGAAATTGGCGAGCTGGCCAACACCATCAACGATATGTCTATCCAGATCAGCCAGAATGAGAAAATGCAATCGGAATTTATTTCCTCTCTTTCTCATGAATTGCGTACGCCTTTGACAGCCATCACCGGATGGAGCGAAACGCTTTTAAGCAGTGATAATCTGGATGGTCATACCCGCCGCGGCATGAAAATTATCCACAAGGAAGCGGCTCGACTGACAGAGATGGTGCTGGATCTGCTGGACTTTACTAGAATCCAAGACGGACGAATGAATTTAAATATCGAATTGGCGGATATCCGTAGTGAGTTCGAGGATGTTGTGTATATGTACGGTAGCCGTCTGGCACAGGACGGTATTAAGCTGGAATATGACGACAGCGATGAGGAAATACCGGAGATATCCTGCGATCCGAAACGATTGCGGCAGGTTTTCTTAAATATACTGGACAATGCCGCCAAGCATGGCGGTGATGGAAAACGGATCCAAGCCTCCTTAAATTGTGAAGGGGAGTGGATTGTGATCCGGATCCGTGACTTCGGTCCGGGAATTCCGGAGGATGAGATCCCTCTGGTAAAAAAGAGATTTTATAAGGGAAGCTCCAAAACCCGTGGCTCTGGCATTGGCCTTGCTGTGTGCGATGAGATCGTAAATATGCACGGAGGTACGCTGTCTTTGGAAAATGCAGAAGGCGGCGGCACCCTTGTGACCGTGGAACTTCCTGCTACTGAATAAGGATGAGATATTATGTTAGCAAATACGTCCAATCAAGAAAAATTTAAAACGATGATCGGTGGACAGGCGCTGATCGAAGGCATTATGATGCGCGGACCGAAGCTGGACGCCATTGTGACCCGTGGGAAAGATGGTCTTCATGTGGAGACCTCCCAGCGGAAGATCCGTAAAAAGGGGTCTTTTGCTACGTGGCCTTTGATCCGGGGTGCGGTAAACTTCTTTGATGCCCAAGTGACAGGCGTAAAAGCGCTGATGCGCTCTGCAGACTTGTCCCCGGAGGAGCAGGAAGCGCCCTCAAAGTTCGATCAGTGGTTAGAAAAGAAGTTAGGCAATCAAACTTTCCAGAATTATGTGATTGGCACAGCTGTTGCTATGGGCCTTGGTATGTCTATCTTGCTGTTTTTCGTGATCCCCATGGTGATCGGCAGCCTCTTTCAGCACTTGGTCAATAATACCTTGCTGCAGAACTTGGTTGAGGGTTTGATTAGAATTGTAATCTTTGTTGCGTATATGCTGCTGGTGTCCCGGATGGCGGAGATGAAACGCGTCTTTGCTTATCATGGAGCGGAACACAAAACCATTCGTTGCTATGAAGCAGGCCTGCCCCTTACAGTGGAAAATGTAAAGCAGCAGTCCAGAAAGCATCCTCGTTGCGGAACAAGCTTTCTGTTGGTGGTGATGATTCTGTCTATTTTGATTTTTTCTGTGGCATCTTCCTTGCTGTTGGCGTTGATTCCCAGCTTGGCAGCAATCCAAGGTAGTATTTTGTATCGTGTCATTATGATCGGTACGAAGTTGCTGATGCTGCCCTTGGTAGTTGCTGTGAGCTATGAGATCAATCGGTTGGTAGGAAAGTACGACAATGCTCTTACAAAAATTCTGACTGCCCCCGGTATGTGGTTTCAGAATTTTACTACCAACGAGCCCGATGATGGCATGATGGAAGTGGCCATTGAAGCGTTGCAGGCGGTTGTTCCGGAAAATGAGGGGGAAGACCGTTGGTAAAGAAGCTATCCCAGTTATATTTAGATGCTCGCCGGTTGATTTCGGAAACAGAAGATAAACAAAGCGCCAGTTCGCTGGCAAGAGACCTATTATGCCATGTGACGGGAAAGACTCGGGAGCAGTTGATCGCTGACATGGAAATGTATGCTTCTCAGGACGTTAGCAGCGCCATGGAGGATGCAGTTTCCAGAGTGGTGGCCGGAGAGCCTTTGGCCTATATTTTGGGACAGTGGGATTTTTACGGCATGACCCTTCTGGTAAACCCCAGCGTGCTGATCCCCCGGGATGATACCTGCGCGGTAACAGATCTGGCAATCAAAAAAGGATTGTTTTTAGATGCCTCACCCAGAATTCTGGATCTTTGTACCGGATCAGGATGCATTGGCTTGGCTATTGCCCATCGGATCAAGGATGCCAAGGTAACCTTGGCGGATATTTCCCGAGATGCTATGGCGGTGGCAAAGAAAAATATTACCTTGCAGAAGCTGACAGGCCGGGTTTCCTGTGTACAGGCCAATGCCTTGGAGAAACCTGCGGCGTTTCTTGGAAAGTTCGATATGATCGTTTCCAATCCGCCTTATATTACCTCTCAGGAAATGCAGGAGCTTCCCCATAGTGTGAAGGATTTTGAACCCCATCTGGCGCTTCATGGCGGTGAGGACGGTTTGATCTTCTATCGCGCTATTGCAGAAAACTATGCTCAGGCGCTGAAACCCGGTGGATTCCTTTGCTTTGAGTTTGGCATGGGGCAGGGGGATGACATCTGCAAGATCTTGGAAGATAACGGATATACAATTCTGGAAAGAACCAGAGATTATAATGATAGAGAAAGAGCCGTATTGGCACAATACGGCAGGAAGGAAGTATAAATATGGCAACCAGAAAGACAATCTATGATGCCCCTACTCCTGCAAATGACAAGAAAAAAGCGCTGCAAACTGCGCTGAATCAAATTGAAAAGAGCTTCGGCAAGGGCGCTGTGATGCGCTTGGGTGATCGCCCGGAGCTGAACATTGATGCCATCCCCACAGGCTCTCTGGCTTTGGATGCTGCGCTGGGAATCGGTGGTATTCCTAAGGGTAGAATTATTGAAATTTACGGCCCGGAGTCTTCCGGTAAGACAACTCTGGCTCTGCATATTTTGGCAGAAGCACAGAAAATGGGCGGCGAAGTTGCCTTCGTGGATGCAGAGCATGCCTTAGATCCTGTTTACGCAGCTGCCTTGGGCGTTGACACCGATAATATGCTGGTGTCCCAGCCTGACACCGGTGAACAGGCTCTGGAGATCACCGATGCTCTGGTGCGCTCCGGTGCAGTGGATGCTGTGGTAGTTGACTCTGTTGCAGCGCTCGTTCCTAAGCAGGAGATCGAGGGCGAGATGGGTGATACCTTTGTGGGTCTGCAGGCAAGACTGATGTCTCAGGCATTGCGGAAGCTGGCAGGCACCATCTCCAAGACAAACTGCGTGGTAATTTTTATCAACCAGCTGCGTATGAAGATTGGTGTGATGTATGGTAACCCCGAAACCACCACTGGTGGTAATGCATTGAAGTTCTATTCTTCTGTGCGTCTGGATGTGCGCCGCGTGGAAGCCATCAAAGATGGCGGCAATGTGATCGGTAATAAGACCCGTGTTAAGGTAGTTAAGAATAAGGTTGCGCCTCCTTTCCGGGAAGCTCACTTTGACATTATGTACGGTCAGGGTATCAGCAAATGGGGCGAACTGGTGGATATGGCTGTGCAGATGGATATTATCCAGAAGAGCGGCAGCTGGTTTAGCATGGGTGATGAGCGGATCGGTCAGGGTAAGGATAGCGTAAAGGCCTACCTGCTGGCCAATCCCGATGTAGCAGAGTCTGTGGAAGCACAGGTCCGTGCAAACCTGATGTCTAGCTCCACCAAAGCGCCTGCAAAGGCAGCGCAGCAGCCTATCGTGATCAGCGCTGACGATTTTAACGATGATGAAGATTGATTCCGTTGCCCACCAACCGGATCGGGCAGGAAGATATACAGTTCGCTTTGCTGACGGCACAGTTATGCGCCTTTATCGGCAGACTGTGGAGGATTTTGGTCTGTACTCCGGTTTGGAACTGGAGCAGGAAGCCTATCAAAAGCTGACAGATGCAGCAAAGACAATGTCTGCTAAGATGCGTGCTGTGCGAATTGTCGCAGCGACCAATGTGTCCTGCCAGGATCTGCAGCAACGGCTTGTTCGTAAGGGGGAAGACCCCCAGAAGGCCAGAGAGGCTGTTGCATGGATGGCGGATATGTCCTTGGTGGATGATCATCGGACGGCAGAGTTAATTGTTGAGCGGTGTATCCAGAAAGGGTACGGACGTTCCAGAGCAAAACAAATGCTCTATGAAAAGCGCATTCCTAAGGAATATTGGGATGCCGTATTAGAAAACTACCCTGTGCAGTTAGATGCGATCGTGTCTTTTTTGCGTACCCGGCTTGTAGATGGGTTTGGAGAAAAGGATTTAAAAAAGGCTATCGACGCACTTTTGCGAAGAGGTCATTCATATGGAGAGATCCGAAAGGGATTGGAGCAGTTCTCTGTTCCGACTGAGGATTTCCAGGAGGAATCAGAATGGTAAAGGTTGGATTTATATCCCTTGGTTGTGCAAAAAATCAAGTGGACTGCGAGCGGATGATGTACAGAGTCCAAGAAGCCGGATTTGCAGTACAGGCAGATGTGGTTGGCTGCGACGTGGTTGTGATCAATACCTGCGGCTTTATTGACTCTGCCAAAAGTGAAGCCATTGATAGCATTTTGCAGATGGCAGAACTGAAAAAAGAGGGTCTTTTAGGGAAAATCTTGGTCACCGGCTGCTTGTCCCAACGCTATCAGGATCAGATTCTTCAAGAGCTGCCGGAGGTAGACGGTATTTTAGGTACTGGCAGCTATACAGAGGTTGTTCCTGCCATTGAGAAGCTGCTCGCTGGGGAACAGGTGGTTGACTTTGGCTCTATTGACGCCCCAGAGGTGGAAACAGGCAGAATTTTAACAACCCCGGAGCATTATGCCTACATAAAGATCGCAGAAGGTTGTGACAACCGCTGTGCTTACTGTATTATCCCGTATTTGCGCGGCAAGTTCCGCAGTCGCACCATGGATGATGTGCTCTATGAGGCACGTCTGCTGGCTGATAACGGCATTAAGGAATTGATCGTAGTCGCGCAGGATACCAGCCGTGATGGCACAGACCTGCCCGGGCATCGACGTTTGCTGCCGGAACTTTTGACGAAGCTTTGCAAGATCGAGGGCTTCCAATGGATCCGTATCCACTATGTGTATCCCGATGAGATCGACGATGCACTAATTGATGTGATTGCCAAAGAGCCCAAGATCGTAAAGTATTTGGATATTCCGATTCAGCATTGCAACAGCAAGATTTTGAAGCTGATGAACCGCCGTGGTGATGGCCAGTTCCTCCGGGAACTGTTTGCAAAGCTGCGTCAGCGGATCCCCGGCTTGATTTTGCGTACCAGCGTGATCACAGGACTTCCCGGCGAGGGCGAGGAAGAGTTTACAGAGCTTTGCGAATTCTTAAAGGAAATGCGTCTGGAGCGTGTTGGTGCGTTCCCGTTCTCTCCGGAAGAGGGCACACCGGCTGCCGAGATGGAGTTTGTAGATGCTGAGGTTGCGCAGGAACGAGCCCAGATGGTAGAAGCGATCCAGTCCCGGATCATGGACGATTACAACGCTGCTATGATCGGCACTACATTGGATGTGCTGGTTGATGGCTATGATGAGGAGTTTGAGCAATTCTTTGGCCGCACCTATGCAGACTCTCCGGATATTGACGGCAGAGTGTGGATCGCATCTGAAGAAGCCTTGAGTGAGGGCAGCTTTGTCAAGGTTTGTGTAGATGGTTTGGTAGAAGGCGATTTGTCCGGATATCTTGTGGAGGAGTAAGCTATGACAACTGCAAGTAAAATTACATTGATCCGGATCGCGTTTATTCCTGCGTATCTGGTGCTGATGTACTTAAGCGGTGGTACGATCGGCCTTTATATGTGGCTGGCTTTGGCTGTGTTCATTCTGGCCAGTATAACAGACTATATTGATGGGCAGATCGCCAGACGCTATAACCAAATCAGCGATTTTGGCAAGTTTTTAGATCCCTTGGCGGATAAACTACTGACCATTGCCGCTATGGTCATGTTTTGTCAGTGGGGGTCTTTTCCTGCATGGGCGTTGATGATTGTGCTGACCCGTGAATTTGCTGTGACCGGCTTGCGGTTGGTAGCCGTGGGCAAGGGCGTAGTGATCGCGGCTGGCAAAAGCGGCAAGATCAAGACTGCCAGCACTATGATCGGTTTATGCGTGATGATGGCATTTCCTGCTATTAGTGTCCTTTGTTGGGTAATCGTTT
>JAZRCU010000114.1:0-9151 GCA_045659965.1 Faecousia sp. | reverse complement strand
CAGGAACGGGGCACGCCTTCTGTCTGAGGCGTTTTTACGACCAGACGATTAGACAAGTTAAATACCAGGAGAACCTATTGATTCTCCTGGTATTGATTCTTAGGATACAATGTCTTTGATATAAACAAAAAAATCCGAACGCACTTCCTATGGTGAAGTAGTTCGGATTTTTCATGTATGGTGGAGACTAATGGACTCGATTTAATCAAGGTGTGGCCGGGGCCCTACCCGTCCAGCAACAGTCCCCCGGACTGTTGCATTTAGATGGGTTCGAGTCCCTTATCTATGAAAAAAGAAATCCCCACCCAGAAGGGTGAGGATTCTTTTTGGTGGAGACTAATGGACTCGAACCATCGACCTCATGCGTGTGAAGCATGCGCTCTAACCAGCTGAGCTAAGCCTCCCTGTGGAACAGGTAAAATTATAGCATACAAATCGAAAAAGTCAACCCCTTATGTAAAAAACCAAGGCCTTGTTTTGGCTAGGTGTAAGTGGGTACTTTTGTTGACAGGGTGGGGGTTTTGTGATAAAATTATTATGAAAAGTTATGGATGTTACCTGTATGGAGGAGAAAGTATGTATAGACGCAATGAAGATTTTTTGTTGCAGGATGTGGCCGGTAGCGTAGTACTGGTGCCTGTGGGAAAGGTTACGGTAGATTTTCCCGGCATGATTACCCTCAATGCCACCGGCGCGTGGCTTTGGCAGCTGCTGGAAAATAGCCAGAGCGAGGACAGCCTTTGCCAGGCAATGTGCGATCGCTTCGAGGTGACGGAAGAGATTGCCCGGAAGGATGTGCAGGTGTTTATTCAGAAGCTTCTGCCTACTAAGGCAATTTTGGAGGATTAAACATTTCATGAAGCGATATGAAATTGCTGGACTGCAGGTGGATATGGCGGTTTCCGGTCAGACGGCTCTGCGTGCGTTGCCGTATGAAGTCGCGGCTGAAGGCCCTGCAGATATTGTGCTTACCTGCGATGATCAGCAGATCTTGGATCTAAATCCCCAGCTGCAGACCTTGGATATGGCGCAGTACATGGGCACAGGAAGATATTTTTCTCAGGCTTTATTGCAATTTGGCGGGGTGTATCTGCACTCTTCTGCAGTGATGTTGGATGGAAAAGCTTACTTGTTTTCTGCGCCCAGCGGCACGGGAAAATCTACCCATACGGAAAAATGGTGTCGTCTGTTTGGTGCAGTTTATATTAACGATGATAAGCCGGTGCTGCGCTGTCATGATGGGCAGTGGACTGCCTATGGAACACCTTGGTCCGGAAAGAACGATCTTTCCACACCGGCAGGATTCCCTGTGGGTGGCATTGCCTTTGTGCATCGTGGGGAAGAGAACAAGCTGGAGCGCTTAGAGCCGGCGGCGGCCCTGAGTAGCTTTCTCAGCCAATCCCTATGGAAACTGGGAACAAAGGAAGAGATGTCTAAGCAATTACAGTTGGTAGGCGATCTTTTAACAAAAGTGCCTGTGTGGAAACTGACATGCAATAAAGAGGATGCAGCGGCCGTGATGGCCCGACAGGGGATGCAGGAGGGTCTGTTATGCAAGTAAACCGTTCTGTGATCTCTATGGAGGATGTGGCACAACTGGTGCAGGTGCAGCTGCGCAATGGCGGCATCGCCCAGCTTAATGTTACAGGTTATAGCATGATGCCTTTGTTATATCACCGTCGGGATCGGGTGCAGTTAGCCCCAGCCACCGGGGATGAAAAGGTCGGAGATGTGATTTTTTATCGTCGAGACAATGGCAGATACATATTGCACCGGATCATTCAGGTGACTCAGGATGGCTATATTTGCTGCGGTGACAACCAGGCAGAAAAAGAGGATGTGGCCCGGCAGCAACTGATTGCAGTAATGACCGCTTTTGCAAGGAAAGGCAAAAGCTATGATATCACCTGCTGGGGATATCGGGTATACACTGCCTTATGGGTTAAGCTGTTTTGGCTGCGGCCTGCTTATATTTCGCTGCGTCGGTGGCTGGGCTGCTTGACGCATAAACGCAGATGATTTCATGGAGGAAATAAAAATGGATCAAAATCAAAAGAAACTGCTTATACTGATTGGCGGCTTAGCAGCGCTGTTGATTATTTGCATTGTGGTTGTGGGCATGGTGGACGGCTTTTGGCCTTGGCAGAGTCAGACAGAAGAAAGCACCACGACTGCAGCAACAACCTTGGGCACAACACAGGATACTACTGTAGAGACCACACAGGAGACCACACAGGAGACGACTGTGGAAACGACCGAAGAAACGATTGAACAAAGCGGCGGCAACTCCGGCGGTAACTCTGGCGGCAACTCCGGCGGCAATTCCGGTGGCAACTCCGGCGGCAACTCCGGCGGTAATTCTGGCGGCAACTCCGGCGGTAATTCTGGCGGTAACTCCGGCGGTAACTCCGGTGGCAATTCCGGCGGCAACTCCGGCGGCAATTCCGGCGGCAACTCCGGCGGTAACTCTGGCGGCAATTCCGGCGGCAACTCCGGCGGTAATTCTGGCGACAACTCCGGCGGTAACTCCGGCGGTAACTCCGGCGGCAATTCCGGTGGCAACTCCGGCGGTAACTCCGGCGGCAATTCCGGCGGCAATTCCGGTGGCAACTCCGGCGGCAACTCCGGCGGTAACTCCGGCGGCAATTCCGGCGACAACTCCGGCGGCAACTCCGGCGGTAACTCCGACGATAACACTGATGACGATGTTATTGATGATGTTATCAACAACTATCCGGGCAGCAATGAGAATAACGATGACGATATTATCGAGGTGCCGGTCACACCGGAAGGTCCTAGTTTTGACATAGGTGTGGAAGAGGGACCGGAAGATACTCAGGCTGGCGCTGAGGGCGACACCGAAGGTGATGGCGATGGCAATGGCGAAGGTGATGGCGAAGGCAATGGCGAAGGCGAAGGCGAAACCATCCCGGATACCGATCCCAGCGAGCCCACTACCAATTCCGGCGGTACAAATGTAGAGATTGATTTTGATGCATTGTTAGGAAAATAATTGATATGAAAAAGAAGGAAGAACACCAGGCAGGAATACGTCAGATGCTCAGGCCCTACTATGGTAGGATTGTGGCTCTAAGTGCGATGATGATTCTGCAAGCGCTGCTGCAGGTGGCTATGGTGGTGATTTCCCGCTATGTGATCGACGAGGCGCTTCGCGGAGGTCAAGATCTTGCTTTTTGGGCGCTGGCTCTGGCAGCGGATCTGCTGGCCTTGGTGGTTATTCACAGCTTGATTAGCTGGTATCAGACCAGCACATCGGAGCGCTTTTGTGCCAATGCCCGTCGCCAGATTTTGCTGGCAGCGATCTATCGTCGGGATGCTCGATTGGGTCAGTACCATAGCGGACTGCTGATCAATCGCGGCATGGAAGATGTAAGCGTAGTTTGTGATGGTGCGATCCATGCGCTGCCTGTTTTTATTGGGCAGATCACCCGGTTGCTGGCTGCGTTTGCAGCAGTATGTATGCTGTCTATGCCGGTGGCCTTTGTGTTTCTGGCAGCAGCGGTGGCGGTAGGCACATTGGCTGCTTGCTTCCGGCCCATGATCAAAAAGCATCATAAAAATGTGCGCAGCGCAGATGAGAAGATGATGGCTACCATGCAGGAGGATCTGCAGCAAATTGCGTTGATCCAGAGCTTGGGCATCCAGAAAACCATTGGATATGCCTTTGCAAAGCGGCTGAAAGCCAGTTTGAAAGCCAAATTTCACCGCCGTATCTGGAGCGTCTCGGCAAATAGCTTGATCCAGACATTATCCTTGGCCGGCAGCGGCGCGCTGCTTTTGTGGGGTGCGGTTCAGGTGGCGCAAGGGAGCTTGAGCTATGGCGGTTTGACAGCCATGATCCAGTTGCTGAATTTGTTTCGTGCACCTGTGCTGGGCATTTCCGGTCTGTGGAACAGATTGGCTCAGGTTGAGGTGGCAGCGGAACGGCTGCAGGATCTTTTGGTTTGGGAAGCCCCTGTTGAGGCAGACGACTTGCCGGAAGACATTACCCGAGTGGTATTTGAGGATGTTACTTTTGCGTATCCCGGAGAAGAGCCTGTGTTGGAAGGGTTTTCTGCCCGGTTTGATCTTGCGGATTGGGCGTGCCTGACCGGCATGTCCGGCAAGGGAAAAACTACTTTGTTTAAGTTGATCTTAGGCTTACACCAGCCCCAACAGGGTCAGGTATATCTGGAAAGTGGCGAACGGAAGATCCCTTGCACAGAAGCGACTCGGAAACTGTTTTCCTATGTGCCTCAGGATTATGCTCTGTTTTCTGGCACAGTCATGGAAAACTTCCGTTTGGTCAAGCCGGATATCACAGAGCCGCAGCTGATGCAAGCATTGGAGATTGCTCAGGCAAGTTTCATTTTGGATACCAATCAGGGTGTATCAACGGTGCTGGGCGAAAATAACACCGGCCTTTCCAAGGGGCAGCTGCAGCGCTTGGCCATTGCCCGGGCGGTTTTGATGGATCGGGCTGTGTTTTTGCTGGATGAATGTACTTCTGCTTTGGATGCAGCTACAGAAAAAGCGGTGCTGGAAAATTTACAGCGCATGGGTAAGAAAGCCATTGTGGTCACCCATCGCCCGGAGGCCTTGGAGCAGATCACTGGCGTTACTATGGTAGATATGAATCAATAAGAAAATCGGCAATCATGATTGATTGCCGATTTTTTTAGGTGTCCATTCGCTATATAGGGCGCTGCCTAAAATCAGCAAAGCGCCAAAGAATGTGGATAGGGTCATAGGTTGATTTAAAATGGGCCATGACAGGCAAATGGCCACTACCGGGTCTAAGTAGCTAAACAAGCCTACGGTGGCAGCACTTAAGTGACCTACGGAGTCAAAATACAGAACATAGGCGATGCCTGTGTGCAATAAGATCAAACATACAAAGCGGATCCAATGGGAGGCCTCGAGAAGCTCGAAATGGATCGGCCCTTGGCTAAGTACATAAGGCAGTAGTGCAAGTCCGGCAGCTAAGAGCTGTACGACGGTCTTTTCAATAGGTGGCACCTGCGCCATCTTCTTGTTGCAGATCATGACGATGGCATAAAATACCGCAGCGCCAACACCTAAGGCAATTCCCAATAAATGGCCGCTGTTTTCTGCGGTATCTTCCAGCACACCGCTTACAAAAACGATGCCGATCAAGGAAATGCCTACACAAAGCAGTTTCTTTGGGGTCATCCGTTCGCCTAAGAAGGGAGAGGCTAGAATAAGAAATACAGGGGCAAGGTAATAACAAACGGTGGCGGTGGCCACGGTGGTGTGGCGGTAGCTTTCAAACAGAAGCATCCAGTTAAGACCCATTACAGCACCGGAGAAGCAAAGCAGAGGCAAATACTTCAAAAGGCCCTTTAGATCCGGCTTGCGGAACAGGAATAAATATATTAGTAGTGCAGCACCGCCGAAAAGACCTCGGAAGCAAGCAATGGCCGCAGAGGACAGGGGTAAACTGTCAAGGAAAATACCGATGGTGCCATAGATGCACATGGCGGTCAATAAGCGAATTTTGTAGCCTTTCATTATAGATCACTCCTATGTGTTATGGGCCAATAGTACCAGATACGTGGACAAATGTCAAACAGTGGTGGAATTTTTTTAGAAATAGGGTTGACAGAATGGCTTTTGCGTGCTAGTATAGTGAAAAATTGAATCGCTTAGATAGAGGCGCGGAGCTCATCAGTACAAGATAACAAGGCCAGGCAGCCGTTTTCTTGGAAAGGGAAATTCGCCGAAGTGAGGAAGGTGCCTGAGTCTTTCTTGCTGGTTCGTCAGAGAATATCTGCCGGACTGTCACAAACTTTGTGAAGCGCTATCGAGGCAGAGCTGCAATGGCATATTTTATTTCGTTGCTACTACTGTCGGATCGCTTGACGAAGCGATCCGATTTTTATTTTTCAAAAATGAAAGGTGAGAGAAAAAATGAAGAAGTTATTTGCAATGATGATGGCGGTTTTGATGGCGCTGTCTATGGCCGCATGTGCCCCCACACAGGATGCCGGTGCTACCGGCGGTGAAGATGCAACGACTGCTGCTGCAGCATTTACCGGTGTAGAAGACGGTGTTCTGACTGTTGGTATGGAATGTGCATACGCACCCTACAACTGGACCCAGATGGACGATAGCAACGGTGCTGTTCCTATCTCCAACGTTCCCGGTGCTTACGCCAACGGCTACGACGTTATGATCGCTAAGAAGATCTGTGAAGAGAACGGCTGGGAGCTGGAGATCGTTTCCTCCGCATGGGATTCTCTGTGCCCCGCAGTCCAGTCCAAGTCCATGGATGCGAACATCGCCGGTCAGTCCATGACTGCTGACCGTATGGCTGAAGTTGATATGGCCGGTCCTTACTACTATGCTACTATCGTTTGTCTGACCACCAAGGATAGTGCATACGCAAATGCAACCTCCATTGCTGATCTGGCTGGCGGTAAGTGCACTGCACAGTCCGGTACCATCTGGTACGATTCCTGCCTGCCTCAGATTCCTGATGCAGACCTGTTGACTCCTGCTGAGACCGCACCTGCTATGCTGATGCAGCTGCAGACCGGTACTGTTGACTTCGTTTGCACCGATATGCCCACCGCTATGGGTGCTTGCGCAAAGGACGACAATCTGGTAATTCTGGACTTCTCCGCAAATCCTGAGGCTGACTTCCAGTTCGCTTCCCAGCAGGAGCGCGACGAGAACGTGAACATCGGCATCTCCGTGCTGAAGGACAACACCACTCTGGCAGATGCGATTGATAGCGTGCTGAGCAAGATGACTGAGGCTGACTTCAACGCTATGATGGACGAGGCTATCGCAGTACAGCCCGAGGTATAAGACGTATATAAGCAAGTTTCATCCCACCCGTAAGGGCCGGAGGAAATGTTGTGAAAGGAGCTTCTTGTGAACAAGTTGATCGAATTGGGCCAGGACGTGGTGCTGTTATGGTCCAAGTACAGTAGTTTTTATTTAGACGGTATCAAAAATACTCTGATCCTGGCATTGGTAGCTACTTTTATTGGCTGCGTGATCGGTCTGGTTTGCGGTATTTTAAACACCATTCCTTATAATCATAATGATAATCTGTTTAAGCGCTGCGTATTGCGGCTGATCCGGATCCTGGTCCGGGTGTATGTGGAAGTGTTCCGTGGCACACCCATGGTGCTGCAGGCGGTGTTTATCTTCTACGGCTTGCCGTATTTCAGCGACAATACTCTGCGGTTTAACGATGTGTGGACCGCTGCGATTTTGATCGTTTCCATCAATACCGGCGCATATATGGCAGAGTCTGTCCGTGGCGGTATTATCTCCATTGATCCGGGCCAGACAGAGGGTGCAAAGGCCATCGGCATGACCCATTTCCAGACGATGACCAATGTGATTCTGCCCCAAGCCCTGCGTAACATCATGCCCCAGATCGGCAATAACTTTATCATCAATGTGAAAGATACCTCTGTGATGTTCATTATCAGCTTTACAGAGTTCTTCGCTTTCCACCGTTATATCACCGGTGTCAACAACATGTATTTCCCCTCTGCTGCCATTGAGATGGTTGGCTATTTGGTAATGACTCTGGCGGCCTCCTTCCTGCTGCGTTGGGTAGAAAAGCGGATGGATGGCAGCTCCAGCTATGAGCTGGTACAGGGCGATAGCCTGACCATGACTGCCGGCACCTACAACCATCCGGAAAAGGGCAGCAATTATGATGAGTATAGCAAAGAGTATCGCAAGCGGATCCAGATCTCTCTGAAAAACCGCAACGGCAGCACGAGAGGAGGACGCTGATATGGATACAATTCTGGAAATTAAGCATCTTTCCAAAAGCTTCGGCACCCATGAGGTTTTGAAGGACATTGATTTTACTGTGAGTAAAGGTGATGTGATCTCCATTATCGGCGCATCCGGCTCTGGTAAGTCCACACTTCTTCGCTGCGTTAACCTGCTGGAGACTCCCACCTCCGGTGAGATCCTCTATCATGGCACAGATGTGGCAGACCCCAAGGTGAAGGCTCATGAATACCGCTCCCATGTGGGCATGGTGTTCCAGTCTTTTAATCTGTTTAACAACATGACTGTTCTGGAAAACTGTATTGTTGGCCAGACCAAGGTGCTGAAAAAGAGCAGACAGGAAGCTAAGGAAACCGCAATGTACTACCTGCAGAAGGTAGGCATGGCCCCTTATATCAATGCAAAGCCCCGGCAGATCTCCGGCGGCCAGAAGCAGCGCGTGGCCATTGCCCGTGCGCTGGCCATGAATCCGGAAGTGCTGTTGTTTGACGAGCCGACTTCCGCCTTGGATCCGGAAATGGTGGGCGAAGTGCTTACGGTTATGCAGGACCTTGCCCAGGAAGGCATGACCATGCTGGTAGTGACCCACGAGATGGCCTTTGCCCGGGATGTTAGTAACCGGGTGGTTTATATGAACCAAGGCGTCATTTGCGAACAGGGCACACCTGAAGAGGTCTTTGGCAATCCCCAGAAGCAGGAAACTAAGGATTTCTTAGCCCGCTTCCGCAACACCTAAACAAATAAGAAAGAGGCAGATGCAAATTGCATCTGCCTCTTTTGCGTTGTATGGAATTATCTCTGAATTCTGCCGGAGCCGTCGCCGCCAGCCAGCTTTTCCACCTCAGCAACGGAAACCATGTTGTAGTCGCCTTCGATGGAGTGCTTCAGAGCGGAAGCTGCAACTGCAAACTCAACTGCTGCCTGAGTGTCCTTGCCGGAGAGCAGGGAGTAGATCAGACCGCCGCCGAAGGAGTCACCGCCGCCAACGCGGTCGATGATGTGCAGGTCATACTTCTTGGAGAAGCAGTACTCGTCCTTAGCAACGTTGTAGAGCATTGCGCTCCAGCCGTTGTCGAAAGCGGAGTGGCTTTCGCGCAGAGTGATAGCAACCATCTCGAAGCCGAACTTGTCAGCCAGCTGCTTTGCAACGGACTTGTAACCCTCGTGGTTCAGGCTGCCACCGTAGATGTCGGTAGCTTCAGCTTCGATACCAAAGACGTCCTTGGCATCTTCTTCGTTGGAGATACAAACGTCAACATACTGGCACAGCTCAGTCATAGCAGCACGAGCCTGATCACGGGTCCACAGCTTGCCGCGGTAGTTGAGGTCACAGGAGATCTTGATGCCGCGAGCCTTAGCAGCCTTA
>JAZRCU010000113.1:0-9849 GCA_045659965.1 Faecousia sp. | reverse complement strand
AGATACCCTGTGCAGTTTCAGGCCGGAGATAGCAAGTGGAGGAAGAGTCCTCGGTAACACCGATCTTGGTCTGGAACATCAGGTTGAACTTACGGATGGAGGGGAAGTGGTGCTTGCCGCAGTTGGGGCAAACCACATCTTCATGCTCTGCAATGAAAGCATCCATTTCTTCAAAGCTCATAGCGTCAACATTGACGCTCTTGCCAGACTCTGCAGCTTCGATGAGCTTGTCAGCACGCTGACGTGCACCGCAGCCCTTGCAGTCAACCAACGGATCGGAGAAAGAGCCAACGTGGCCGGTGGTGATCCAAGTCTGGGGGTTCATCAAAATTGCGGCATCCAAGCCTACATTATAATCAGACTCCTGGACAAACTTCTTCATCCATGCCTTCTTAACGTTGTTCTTAAATTCCACACCCAAGGGGCCGTAGTCCCAGGAGTTGGCCAGACCGCCATAGATCTCAGAACCGGCATACACATAACCGCGGTTCTTACAGAGATTGACGATCATATCTAAAGTCTTTTCGCTGTTCTTCATGACTTATCCTCCAATTTTTTACTTATCTGTTTATTATACAAGAAAGTACAAGTAAATCAAGTATTATCTTCTGTTTCCGGCAGATATTCCGGACCTAAATCCTCTGCCATCATATCATGGATCTGCTGGGCAAGGGCAACTGTTGTCATACTGTTCACCGTTTCAGCCGGCACAACTGTCAGCAAATGAAGTTCCACCACCGCTTTTTTGCCAGAGAGCACCTTTTTCAGCACATGCTGGGTATCCCGAAGGGTGCAGACTACCACCGGCACATTTGCCTTCTGGGCGATCTTAAACACGCCAGGACGGAAGGGATAGAGCTTGCGATCCTGATGGATATAGCCTTCCGGGAACACCGCTACGGAAACCTTATCCTCTTTCAAAAGCTTGATACAGCGGATAATGGTCTTTAACGCTTCCTTGTCATTTTCCCGGTTGATAAAGGAGCAAAGCAGCATGGGCAGGATCTTGCCTACCAAAAACATATCCCGCACTTCCCGTTTCGCAATAAAGGCCAGCTGACTCTTTTTGAAATACCGCAGCAAAAAGGCCGGGTCAATATCGTGCAGGTGATTACATACCAGAAGGAATCTCCCGGACTGTGGGATCTGCTCTAAGCCCCGGGTCTTTACTTCCACCGGAAGCAGAAACAGCACCGCTTCTACATACCAGTTCGCCATGGTACGGAAAAACTTGCTGTCTGTTTCCCGATCTTTATAAGGATCTACAAAGTGGCAGGCCAGCAGCAAGAAACCAAACGCCAACGCGGCCAACAGCAAAAAGGCCACGATGCCGGATACAGGCAGCAGCCACAGCCAATGCAAGCTTGCAAATGCACCTGTTCCAAAGCAAAGACCCAGCGCTGCAGCTACCGATAGCGCAGTCAAAATTCCAACCAACATATGCGCGCCTCCATAACTCTACAAAATATGCCATCATTATACTCTTCTTTTCTTATAGAAACAAGCCTAAATTTTACCAAAGGGGTGGAAATCATCACATAGAATTGCTATAATAACAAAAATATGTATGAACGGAAGGATTATCCCTATGAAACGACTAACGAAATCCCACATTCTAGCGACCTTCGTTTTCGGGGTCGGTTTGATTTGCTGGTATTTACAGCTTTGGTTTTATCACACCGGCATTGACGCCCGCGGTCTGCTGGTTGCTAACCACCCCGCTGTCTTTATGATGCTACTTCTATGTATTGGCGCCATCGCAGGAGTAATTGTTTATATTCGCGATGTGGTTGGCCCTATACCTTATAAAAATCTTTTTCCAAAATCCTGGTTTTCTTTTGCCTGCACCATGCTGGGAGCAGCTGGCATTTTGATCACAGATATTTCTGAGATTTTGGCAAAGCAAGATGCCATCACCATACTTTCCGCCATATTTGGTGTTCTGGCTGCCGCTTGTCTGGTAATCGCTGGGTTATTGCGAATTTTGCGTATGCGCCCCCGTTACTGGCTGCACGGCATTGTAACCATTTATCTCATGGTGCACCTGATCTGCCAATACCGCAACTGGAATTCCGAGCCTCAGCTACTAAGATATGGTTTTCAGTTATTGGCTTCTGTCAGCCTGATGTTCAGCGCTTATTACCGCACTATGCTTGATTCCGGAAACCCCTGTCGGAAACCCTATTTGTTTTTTGCGTGCAGCGCTATTTTGCTCTGCTGCCTATCTTTAAATGATCAGTCTCCCCTTTTCTATTTAAGTATGGGAATTCTGATGCTGGGCAATCTTTGTTCTACAGATCCCAGCAAGCAGATGCCCACCATGGAGCTGCCTAAGGATATTTTGACCTGTATCCGTGCTTTGGAAGATGCAGGTTACAGTGCTTATGTCGTAGGCGGCTGTGTCCGGGATAATCTTCTGGGGCTGGCCCCTTCCGATTATGACCTTTGCACCAATGCAACCCCGGAGCAGATCGCCGGTGTCTTTCACAAATATTCTCTGGTGCGAAGCGGAGAAAAGCACGGCACCATCGGTGTGGTAATGGGCCACCAAGTCTATGAGATCACCACCTTCCGCACCGAAGGCACTTATTCTGACAACCGCCACCCGGACAGCGTAGAATATGTGGATACGGTAGCTGAGGATCTGGCGCGTCGGGACTTTACTGTCAACGCCATTGCCTATGCCCCCGGGGAAGGCTATATTGACCCCTTTGGCGGCTATCAGGATCTGAATCGCAAGATCCTGCGTGCTGTTGGGGATCCCCAAAAGCGCTTTCAGGAAGATGCCCTACGGATCCTTCGGGGCGTTCGTTTTGCCACGCGCTTTGGATTCACTCTGGAAGAAAACACCAAACAGGCCATGCTATCTCTGGCACCGCTGATGGATAATCTGGCTCGGGAACGGGTCATGAGCGAACTGAGCAAGCTCCTTTTGCATGTCAACGCTCAGGATATTTTAGATTATGGCACCATATTCACCCAGATCATCCCAGAGCTTGCTCCCTGTGTGGATTTCCAGCAACACAATATCCACCATACCTACGATGTATATACCCACACAGCGCATACTGTAGAAAAAGTCATGCCGGAGCTGCCTTTAAAACTGGCCGCACTGCTGCATGATATCGGCAAACCCGAAACCTTCACCATAGATGAGCAAGGTCAGGGACATTTTCTCGAACACACCAAGCTAAGCGCCCAAATGGCAGACCAAATTCTGCTGCGGCTACGGGCATCTAACCAATTAAGAGAACAAGTGGTATTCCTTATCGCTCACCATATGACGCCTTTGCCTGCCGACAAAAAAATCCTGCGGCGGCGAATCGGACAATATGGTGAGGATATGACCTATCAGCTGCTGCAGCTGCAAAAAGCAGACGCAGAAAGCACCGGTGTAGTCAGCACCCATGACTTAGATGAGGTAGAGCAGCTTCTGGAACAGATCATGGAAGAGGACGCCTGCCTGACTGTAAAAGATTTAGCCATCAACGGAAACGATCTGCTGGCCGCCGGTTTTACTGCCGGCCCTGTGATCGGCATGTGTATGGGTTTCCTGCTGGAGCTTGTACAGGACGAGGTCATTGAAAACACCCGGGAAGATCTGCTGACTGCAGCCCAGAATTTTTTAAGTGAAAATCAGGAGGACGCAGAATGAAAATTGCCATCGTCACCGGTGCCAGTTCCGGCATGGGTCGAGAATTTGTATTGGGTCTTTCCCAATACGTCCAGATAGATGAGATCTGGGTCATTGCGCGAAGAATTGACGCTTTGACCGCTTTGCAGGATCAAGTAGATGTTCCTCTGCGCCCCATTTCCTTGGATCTTTGCCTTCCGGAAAGCTTTGAAACCTACAAAGCAATGCTGGAAGCTGAAAAGCCGGATGTAAAACTGCTGGTCAATGCCGCAGGCTTCGGCAAATTCGGTGATGCCGAGCAGATCCCCCTCTATGAAGATCTGCGGATGATCGACTTAAACTGCAAGGCATTGGTGGCTATGACCCGGCTGACTCTGCCTTATATGCACAAGGGCAGTCATATTCTCCAGCTGGATAGTCTTTCTGCTTTCCAGCCCGTCCCCTATATTACCACCTACGGCGCTACCAAAAGCTTTGTGCTTAGCTATAGCCGCGCCATGAATCAAGAGCTGAAGCCTAAGGGAATCCGGATGATGGCCATGAACCCCGGCTGGGTAAAAACCGAATTTTTCAATCACGCCATGCAGACAAACGGCAATCGGGTGCAGTATTTCAACCACCTGTATGAAGCCCGGGATGTGGTAGCTACAGGTCTTAAAGATCTGTACACCACCAAAAAAGATGTTTCTGTCCACGGACTACCTATTCGCAATCAAGTACGGCTGGTAAAGCTGCTGCCCCACAGCATTGTTATGAAAGTCTGGCTTGCCCAGCAAAAGAATGCAAAAAACAACAAGGGACTGACCACCAATGACAAATAAGCACCCTTTGTGTCTGGGCTTACTTGCCCATGTGGACGCAGGAAAAACCTCCCTTTCTGAAGCTATGCTTTACACCGCCGGCGCCCGGCGGCAGTTAGGTCGGGTGGATCATAAGGATGCCTTTTTAGACACTCACGGTTTGGAGCGACAACGGGGCATTACTATTTTCTCCAAGCAAGCCCTGTTCTCTACTGCCCAGTTGGACATCACCCTGCTGGACACCCCCGGTCACGTAGACTTTTCTACGGAGGCCGAGCGCGTCATGCCGGTGTTAGATTGCGCAGTACTTGTGATCAGCGGTACCGATGGTATCCAAGCCCACACCCTGACCTTATGGCAAATGCTGGAAAGATACAAGGTTCCCGTATTTCTTTTTATCAACAAGCAAGACCTGCCGGGGCAAGACCTGCAGGTCTTACTTACACAATTAAAAAAGCACCTTGACCCCGGCTGCGCATTTCTGGAGGATCTTCCGGAGCTAGCCGCCATGGAGCAAGAGGATCTTTTAGAGGAATTTTTAACATCCGGCAAGATCCCCGACGAGAACATCCGGCATTTAGTCAGCCGCAGAAAGCTATTCCCCTGTCTGTATGGCTCTGCGCTAAAACTAGATGGTGTAGATACTTTATTAGATGCACTAGATCGCTTTGCGCCCCGGAAAACATATTCAGAGACTTTCGCTGCGCAAGTTTATAAAATTTCTTATGATCCCCAAGGTAGCCGGCTGACATGGTTAAAGGTCACCGGCGGCACACTCTCTCCCAAAAACCTTTTGGGAAGTGAAAAAGTGCAGCAACTGCGGCGTTATAGCGCAGATAAGTTTACCCTGTCTGACACAGTCTGTCCGGGACAGATCTGCGCTGCCACAGGATTAAACGAAACCTACATCGGCCAATGCTTCGGCGATGCACAAGAAAGTCCTGCACCTATGACCCAAAGTGTCATGACCTACCGACTGGTATTGCCCAAGGATTGCGACCCAACGGTAGTCCTGCCCAAGCTGCGTCAATTAGAGGAAGAAGATCCTTCCCTGCAAATCCTCTACACCTGCCAAACAAAGGATATCCATGTGCAGATCATGGGAAAGGTACAGCTAGAGATCCTGCAGCAGATCATTGCCGAACGCTTCCATTTGGACGTTTCCTTTGCAGAGGGCCGTATCTTGTATAAAGAAACCATTGCAAGTGCGGTAGAAGGTGTTGGCCATTTTGAGCCTTTGCGGCACTATGCAGAGGTGCATCTGCTGCTTGAGCCTCTATCTTCCGGAGAGGGCCTGCAGTTTACTTCCAGCTGTCCGACCGATGCGCTGGAGCAGAATTTCCAAAATCTGGTGCTGACCCATTTACAGGAAAAGACTCATCTGGGTGTACTCACCGGAAGCCCCATCACCAATATAAAAATCACCTTGCTGGCCGGAAAGGCCCATGTAAAGCATACAGAGGGCGGAGATTTCCGTCAGGCCACATACCGGGCGGTCCGCCAAGGTCTGATGGAGGCAGAGAGCATCCTGTTAGAGCCGCGGTATGCCTTTACCCTCCGCGTGCCGTCCCAGCATATCGGCCGAGCCATCACGGATCTGCGGCAAATGGATGCCACCATGGATCCCCCGGAAACCGAGGAGGACTTTTCTGTGCTCACCGGAGCTGTTCCGGCAGCGAACATTGGAGATTATCCGGCACAACTGGCCGCCTACACCAAGGGTTTGGGGTTGTTGCAGCTGACTTTTCTGGATTATGCCCCCTGTCACAATGCCCAAGACGTGATCTGTGCCTACGGCTATAACCCGGAAGCAGATCTAGAAAACACCCCGGATTCTGTATTTTGTGATCATGGCGCCGGTGTGACCGTCAAGTGGAATCAAGTCAAAAACGTTATGCATGTGGATAGTGGCTGGCAAACCAAGCCCCCGGCTGCCCCGTCTTTGATCACAAAAAATCTCCACTTGGATGAAAAAGAACTGGAAAAGATCATGCTTCGAGAATTCGGTCCAATCAAACGGCCACAGTATCAACCGCAGGAAAATGCTCCTTTGGAAGAAAAAATCACCATCCGCCCTCCCCGGCAGACCACCTTGATCGTGGACGGCTATAATATTATCTTTGCATGGCAAGAACTGGAAAGCATGGCAAAAGAAGATCTGGATGCTGCCCGTCGGCGCTTGTGCGATCTGCTTTCCAGCTATGCAGGTTTCCGAAAGATACGGCTGATCGTTGTCTTTGACGGCTATAAACGAAAAGGCAACCCCGGTGAAAAAACACAATGGAATAACATTCAGGTAGTCTATACCCGGGAGAACGAAACAGCAGACAGTTATATTGAGTCTTTGGTGGCCCAGATCGGTAAAAACGATTATGTGAAGGTAGCCACCTCCGATGCCTTGGTGCAGCTAAGCGCCTTTCGCAGCGGTGTGCTTCGGATGCCGGCCCGGGAGCTGATGGAGGAGATCACCACCGCCCAAGAGGAAATGAGAAAACTTTTCCAATAATTTTCTTCCCTTTTTCCAATTTTTACTGTATACTGTTATCAATAACAAACAAGGAGGTTCCGCCTGTGGCCACAAAGCAAAATACCCCTCACATTTCCAAATCCCATTTGGACAAGTTGGAAAAGCATGACCATCGGGTCGAGCACGTATTTCGTCGGATCTTACACACTCTGGAACGCATCATTGCTGCCATCACCTTGATCGTGTTGGTGATCTCTTTGGGTTTTGAGCTATACACCCTCTTTACCAACGTATCACATCTGCAGGATACCACCTTATATCTGCATAATGTGCTGACGATCGTAGTGGGTCTGGAGTTTGTGCGAATGCTTATCGACACCACCCCGGCTAACATTCTGGAGGTACTGACAGTCGCTATCACTCGACATGTTATTTTGAGCCACGACGATCCTTGGAGCAACCTGATCTCTGTGGTATGTATTGCCGGTCTGTTTGCCATCCGTCGTTTCCTGATCCGCCGGAACGAACTGAAAGAAGAAATGGTGGAAATGGAATAATCCTTATCTACAAAAAGTGCCCTGTGCGGAAACGCACAGGGCATTTTCTATTTCCTTATTTTACCAGAAGCTCAGCGATCTGGATGGCGTTGGTAGCAGCGCCCTTACGGACCTGATCACCGCAGCACCACAGGCAGATAGCGTTATCATCGGTCAGATCGGGACGAATTCTGCCGACGAACACGATATCCTGATCGGAAGTATCCAAAGGCATGGGGTAAGACTTGTTTGCCAAGTCATCTACCAGCTTACAGCCGGGAGCATTGGCCACCGCAGTACGCACCTGCTCTACAGAAACAGGCTTGTCAAAACGGCAGCTGACGGAAATAGAGTGGCTGCGGATAACAGGCACACGGACACAGGTACAGCTGACCTTCAGCTCCGGCAGATGCATGATCTTACGGCCTTCGTTCTGCAGCTTCATTTCTTCGCTGGTATAGCCATCCACCTGCTCACCACCGATCTGGGGGATCAGGTTATAGGCGATCTGGTGAGAGAACACCTTGGGCTCGTAGGTCTCGCCCTTGGAAAGTGCCTCCACCTCATTCATCAGCTCCACAGGGCCGCCGGCGCCAGCGCCGGAAACTGCCTGATAAGTGGAAACCACCATGGACTTAATGGGGCTATACTGATTTAAAGCATTGACTGCAGTGACAGTAATAATGGTGGAGCAGTTGGGATTGGAGATGATACCCTTGTGATTTTTTACATCCTCAGCATTGACCTCAGGAACGATCAGGGGTACATCGGGATTCAAGCGGAATGCAGAGGAGTTATCCACAAACACCGCGCCAGCTGCCACAATGGCAGGCGCAAACTTTTGCGCAATATCATTTTCTGCTGCGCCCAGCACGATATCCACACCGGCAAAAGCATCTTCCCGAGCTTCCTGGATGGTCACTTCCTGGCCCTTGAAGGTAAGTGTCTTGCCTGCGCTTCTTGCGCTAGCCAGAGGAATGAGCTTTCCTACAGGGAAATCACGCTCCTCCAAAATTTTCATCATTTCCTGTCCCACAGCGCCGGTCGCGCCCAGAATGGCAACAGTATAAAGCTTTTTCATTTTCAAATCCCCCGAAAAATTATTTTACGAAGCTATTGTACAGAACCCGAATAGCCTCTGCAAAGTCCTTGTTTTCCACGCCAAAGATAATGTTCAATTCATCAGGACCTTGGTTGATCATACGGATGTTGATGCCTGCTTCACCCAGCGCAGCAAACACCTTACCGGAGATACCGGGACGATAAGCCATCCGGCGACCAACGGCAGCAACTACTGCGATCTGGTCATGGACCTTCAAAGAGTCCGGCTCTGCATCCCTCTGAATTTCAGAGAGCACATTGTACAGACAATGAGAGATAGAAGCCGTGGGCATTACCACAGAAACATTGTCAATGCCGTTGGGTACATAGTCAACAGAAATGTTGTGGCGCTCCAGAACAGACAGCACCTTCCGCAAAGTGCCTACCTCATTACCCATGCCGCGACGGGACATGGAAATGATGGTAAAGTCCTTCTTGCCGGTGATGCCGGTGATAAAGCGGTTAGGATCAGACTCGGTATCGAACTGCTCCTTGATCATGGTGCCGGGATCTTCCGGAGCATTGGTATTACGGATGTTCAGGGGGATATTCTTTTCCCGGACAGGGAAAATTGTACCCTCATGAAGCACCTGTGCACCAGAGTAGCTCAGCTCACGAAGCTCATCATAAGTAACCTCGGGAATGGGCTGGGGATCGGAAACGATCCGGGGATCCGCCATCAGAATACCAGACACGTCAGTCCAGTTTTCATACACATCTGCATCCAGCGCAGCAGCTGCCAAAGAGCCGGTGATATCGCTGCCGCCACGGGAGAAGGTCTTGATAGTGCCATTGGGCATCACACCGTAGAAACCGGGGGTGACTACACCCTTGCCCAGAGAAGCCTTGGCCCGCAGAGCTGCGTAGGTAGACTTGCTGTTAACTGTGCCGTCCATGTTGAACTCGATCCAATCTACAGCATCCACGAAACGGAAGCCCAAGTAAGCCGCCATCAGCTTTGCGGAGAAATACTCACCACGGCTGACCAGTTCATCCTGAGAAATGCTCTTAGCATCCAGACGCTGCTTCAGCTGTGCAAACTCGCTTTCCAAGTCCATATTGATCTTCAGCTCATCCCGGATCTGCAGATACCGGGAAGCGATCATTTCAAAAATCGTATCACAAGCCACACCGTACTGCACATGGGCATAGCACAGATACAGAAGATCGGTGATCTTGTGATCGTCAGAGGTGCGCTTACCGGCAGCAGAAACTACCACCACCCGGCGCTCCGGATCAGATTTGATAATATCCTTAATCTTGCGGTACTGGCCGGCATCTGCCATGGAAGAGCCGCCAAACTTTGTTACT
>JAZRCU010000112.1:0-2629 GCA_045659965.1 Faecousia sp. | reverse complement strand
ATGTCCGATGCCGGTCTGAAGCCCAGCGATCTGCACAAGGTGCTGCTGGTTGGCGGCTCTACCCGTATTCCTGCCGTTCAGGATGCTGTTAAGGGCATCACCGGCACCGAAGGCTTCAAGGGCATCAACCCCGACGAGTGCGTTGCCGTTGGCGCAGCCATCCAGGGCGGCGTTCTGACTGGCGATGTGAAGGACGTTGTGCTGCTGGACGTCACACCTCTGTCTTTGGGCATTGAGACCATGGGCGGTGTGTTCACCAGACTGATCGACCGCAACACCACCATCCCCACCCGTAAGAGCCAGATCTTCTCCACCGCTGCTGACAGCCAGACCTCCGTTGAGGTCCACGTGCTGCAGGGCGAGCGTGAGATGGCTGCTTATAATAAGACCTTGGGCAACTTCCAGCTCACCGGCATTGCTCCTGCTCCCCGTGGCGTTCCTCAGATCGAAGTTACCTTCGACATCGACGCTAACGGCATCGTAAAGGTTTCTGCAAAGGATCTGGGCACCGGCAAGGAGCAGCAGATCTCCATCACCGCTTCCACCAACTTAAGTCAGGAAGATATCGACAAGGCTGTGAAGGAAGCTGAGCAGTACGCTGCTGAGGATAAGGCTCGTAAGGAAGAGGTAGACACCCACAACAACGCAGAGCATCTGGTTTACACCACCGAAAAGACTCTGGGCGAGCTGGGCGACAAGATCACTCAGGAGGAGAAGGACTCCATTCAGGCCGCCTGCGACAAGCTGAAGGAAGTCAACAAGGGCAGCGACATTCAGGCTATTAAGGACGCTACCGAGGAACTTCAGAAGGCATTTTATGCCGTGTCTGAAAAGCTCTATCAGCAGGCTGCACCTCAGGAGGGTCAGGCTGGTGCTCAGCCCGGTAATGACGGCGTGGTAGACGCTGACTACGAAACTGTAGACTAATCAAAATCAAAGGGGCGGTGACAGCCGCCCCTTTTTGGAGTATTTAAAATGGCAGAAAATAAGCGTGATTATTATGAAGTGCTAGGCGTGGAAAAGACTGCCAGCGCGGAAGAAATTAAAAAAGCCTATCGCAAAAGCGCTATGAAATACCACCCGGACCGCAATCCCGGTGATAAGACCGCAGAGGAGAAGTTTAAGGAATTGGGCGAGGCCTATGAGGTGCTCTCCGATGACCAGAAGCGCTCCCGGTACGATCAGTTTGGCTTTGCCGGGGTAGACCCCAACTATGGCGGCGGTCAGGCAGGCTACGGAGATTTCGGCGGCTTTGGCGGTTTTGGCGGCTTCGGTGATATTTTCAGCGAGGTTTTTGGTGGCGGCAGCAGCCGACGCACCCGCAATGCCCCCCGTCGGGGCGAGGATATCGGAGTGCGGGTGGAGATCACCTTTGAGGAAGCGGCTTTCGGCACAGAAACCGAGGTGTCTTATCAGCGGATCGAGGATTGCGCCGTATGTAACGGCTCCGGCAGCGCTGACGGCAAGATCGAGACCTGTTCTCAGTGTGGCGGCTCCGGCCAGATCCGGGTGACCCAGAACGTTATGGGTATGGCTTTCCAGTCTACATCCACCTGTCCTTCCTGTAGCGGTCGGGGTAAGATCATTAAAAATCCCTGTAATACCTGCCGCGGCAAGGCCAAAGTTCGCAAGAATCATACCATCCGGGTGAAAGTGCCTGCCGGTATCAACCAAGGCCAGAGCATCCGGGC
Source organism: Faecousia sp. (assembly GCA_045659965.1). Classification (GTDB taxonomy): domain Bacteria; phylum Bacillota; class Clostridia; order Oscillospirales; family Oscillospiraceae; genus Faecousia. The sequence continues at coordinate 938 of JAZRCU010000112.1, read as the reverse complement.
CCGGGGCGAGGGCTGTGTTGGCACCAATGGCGGCCCCAACGGCGATGTGCTCATCGAGTTTGCCATCCGCCGCCATCCCATTTTCCGTCGGGAGGGCATGGAGGTATTTTGCGAAGTACCTATCACCTTTACCCAAGCGGCTCTGGGCGCAGAGATCCAAGTGCCCACTCTGGATGGCAAGGTTGGCTTCACCATTCCCGAGGGCACACAGACCGGACGGGAATTTGTGATCTCCGGCAAGGGCATTCCGCAGGTGGGCAACCCCAAACGCCGTGGCAACCATCGTTTCACCGTGGTGGTGGAAACCCCCACAAAGCTGACAAAGGATCAGAAAGAGCTGCTTCGGAAGCTGGATGAGACCATGGACGTAAAGGCTACCCCCAAGATGAAAAAGTTTTTTGAAACTGTAAAAGATTTTTTTGACTAAACATAAGAAGAAGCAGGAGGTTTTTTATGAAGCGTGAAGGCTATATTTCCTGGGATGAATACTTTATGGGCGTTGCCAAGCTGGCAGCTCACCGCAGTAAAGATCCCAGCACCCAAGTAGGTGCATGTATCGTATCCCCGGACAATATTATCATCTCCACCGGCTATAACGGTATGCCTATGGGCTGCTCTGACGATGAGTTCCCCTGGGCCCGGGACGGTGCAGAAACCAAGTACCCTTACGTTGTCCATGCAGAGCTGAATGCAATTCTCAATGCCAGCGGCAGAGACCTCCGGGGCAGCCGGATCTATGTGGCGCTGTTTCCTTGTAACGAGTGCGCCAAGGCCATCATCCAGAGTGGTATCCGGGAGGTAGTGTACTTATCTGATAAGTATGCAACAACCCCCGGTACATTGGCATCCAAGCGGATGCTGCAGGCAGCCGGTGTAAAATGCACCCAGCTGCATCCTGAAACCAAATCCATCACCTTAAGCTTGGTGGCAGAGGAAGA
>JAZRCU010000111.1:0-4866 GCA_045659965.1 Faecousia sp. | reverse complement strand
TACCACCGGTTCTATGCCCGGTATCCGCGCCTTTACTGCTGCTGTTTTTGGCGGTATTGGCTCCATTCCCGGCGCAATGCTTGGCGGTATTCTACTGGGTGTGATTGAAACCATTAGTAAAGCTTACCTTGCAACAGAGTTCAGTGACGCCATCGTTTTTCTGGTGTTGATCGTGGTATTGCTGGTAAAGCCTGCTGGTCTTTTGGGTAAGACAGTGCAGGAGAAAGTGTGAGGTGGGGAATATGAAGATGAAAAGTTTGAACAAGACCCGCAGCACAAATTTCTTAACATATGCTCTGGTAATCGTTGCGTTTATCATTATGCAGACCCTCTCCAGTCAGGGTATGCTGACAAAGTCCTTGCAGGGATACTTGATCCCTATCTGTGTTTACATCGTTCTGGCTGTGTCGCTGAACCTTGTGGTCGGTATCTCCGGTGAGCTGAGCCTTGGCCATGCTGGCTTTATGGGTGTTGGCGCATTTACCGGTGTTGTAATTGCTGCTCTTTTGAAAGGTAGCGTTGAAAGCAACGTACTGCGTCTGGTGCTGGCTATGGTAGGCGGCGGCTTACTGGCTGGCGTGGCCGGTGTGATTGTCGGCATTCCTGTTTTGCGTCTGCGCGGTGACTATCTGGCTATTGTTACCTTAGCCTTTGGCGAGATCCTTAAGAACATTTTGGGAAATCTGTATATTGGTATGGATGCCAATGGCGTACAGTTTGGCATCAGCTCTGAGTCTGTCAGTTTGGCAGAGGGTGGAAAGATGATCCTGAAAGGACCTATGGGCGCGACCGGTGTCCAGAAGATCTCCACTTTTGCCATGGGCTTTGTGCTGATCTTGTTTACTCTGTTTGTAGTACTGAATTTGATCAACTCCAAGGAAGGCCGCGCAATCAAGGCAATTCGCGATAACCGGATCGCTGCGGAATCTGTGGGTATCAATGTAACTGCATTTAAGCTCAAGGCCTTTGTAACCTCTGCAATTCTTGCTGGCATGGCAGGTGCATTGTATGGCCTTAACTACTCCAGCGTGACTGCAACCAAGTTTGATTTCAATACCTCTATTGATATTCTGGTATTTGTGGTTTTGGGCGGCATGGGTAATATCCTTGGCTCCGTGATCTCTGCAACTGTTCTGTATCTGGTGCCGGAGTTGCTCCGCGGCCTGCAGGATTACCGTATGATCATTTATGCTGTTGTGCTGATCTTGGTCATGCTGTTTACCTGGTCTCCTAAGTTTAAGCAGGTTGTAGAAGTTTGCAATGATTGGCTGCGTAATAAGATTTTCAAGAAGCGTAAAGTAAAGGAGGTAGCTGGCAATGAATGAATATTCCCGCAGAATGGTTGAAGTTGTCAGTAAGAACCTCCACAGAGAGCAGGATATTGGCAAGCAGCCTGTTTTGGATGTAAGAAATTTGGGCATTGACTTTGGCGGTTTGACTGCAGTTGATGGCTTTAATATGTCCATTGGACCTACCGAGATCTCTGGCTTGATCGGCCCTAACGGCGCCGGTAAGACTACAATTTTTAACTTGCTCACCAGCGTGTATCAGCCGACTCGCGGCAGTATTCTGGTCAATGGTATTGATACCAAGGGCATGACAACGGCCAAGGTAAACCGTCTGGGCGTTGCCAGAACCTTCCAGAATATTCGTCTGTTTACGGATATGAGCGCCTTGGACAACGTAAAGGTTGGCATGCACAACTCTATTAAGTGCAGCTTTATTTCCAGCCTTTTGCGCCTGCCTCCTTATTTTAAGGCTGAGAAAGAAGCAAATAAGAGAGCTATGGAGCTGCTGGATTTCATGGGCTTGGCGGACGTAGCAGATGCTAAGGCTGGCAGCTTGCCTTACGGTGTGCAGCGTCGTTTGGAGATTGCAAGAGCTTTGGCAAGCAATCCTTCCATTATTTTGCTTGACGAGCCTGCAGCCGGCATGAACCCCAGCGAGACTGCGGAACTGATGCACCAGATCCGCCGGATTCGTGATACCTTCCAGATTGCCATTTTTCTCATTGAGCATGATATGAACTTGGTTATGAATGTTTGTGAGGGTATTGTGGTGGTCAATTACGGCCGGATCATTGCCAAGGGCACACCGGAGCAGATCAAGAATAATCCGGCTGTTATCGAGGCTTATCTTGGCAAGAAGGAGGATTAAGCCGTGAGTACAATTTTAAAAGTTGAAGATATGCACGTATATTACGGCGCGATCCACGCTGTTAAAGGTGTTTCCTTTGAGGTTGGAGAGGGCGAGATCGTTGCACTGATCGGTGCAAATGGCGCTGGCAAGAGTACGATTTTGAAAACAGTTTCCGGCTTGCTCCATCCCCGTAGCGGCAGCATTACCTTCATGGATAAGAATATTTCCCATGTGGATGCCCACAAGTTGGTACATCAGGGTCTGGCCCATGTGCCGGAAGGCAGACGTATTTTCCTGCAGATGTCTGTGCAGGACAATTTGGAAATGGGTGCATTTACCAAGAAGGATGTATCTAAGGAAGATCTGGAGCGGATGTTTACCTTGTTCCCCAGACTAAAGGAGCGTCGTAAGCAGATCGCGGGTACGCTTTCCGGTGGTGTGCAGCAGATGCTGGCAATGAGCCGTGCGCTGTTGAGTCACCCCAGCCTGCTGATGCTCGATGAGCCTTCTATGGGCTTGGCTCCCATCCTTGTGGATCAGATTTTCTCTATTATCAAAGAACTTCATGCGCAAGGCACTACCATTTTGCTTGTGGAACAGAACGCAAGCAAGGCTTTGGAAATTGCTGACCGGGCCTACGTTCTGGAAACCGGCAACATCACCTTGAGCGGTACCGGTAAAGAACTTGCAAACAGCGATGAAGTGAGAAAAGCTTACTTAGGCGGTTAAAAGCATAACACCCCCTGCATAGGATATATGCAGGGGGTGTTTTTATGTGTCGGCATAATCAATTGCTGGGCTGCATCCTATTGGCCTTTGGTTTGGGTGTTTTGATCGGCATTTGGATCAATGGGGGATTTTTCGCCCATTGCTTTGGGGTAGGTATGATGGTGCTGGGGTGGTTTGTAATTCGAAGAAGATAGGCATACTCTTGTCCATTGGCGAATACAATACAGTAGCATCCAGAATAAGGAGTGGTGGATATGGAAGTTGCATTTGCAAAATCTCAGGTAAACTGTTTGAAAATGTTAAAGTGTGAGATGCAACGCCGGGAGGAGACTCAGGAGCTGCGTCTGCCGGAAGAAATGCCGGACATTGGAAGAATCCTTGCTTGTTGGGGACAACCGGTTCTCAGAGGCAAGGAATGGCGCAAGGGTAGTGTCCAAGTTTCCGGCGGTGTGATGGTCTGGGTTTTATATATGCCGGAAGATGGGACAGCGGCTAAGCAGGTGGAAACATGGATACCTTTTCAGATGAAATGGGAATTACCGGAAACAGATAAGGATGGGATCATTCATATCCAGCCTGAGCTGATCGGCTTGGACGGACGTTGTATTTCTGCCCGAAAAATGCTGATCCGGTGTGGGATCGGAGTCAACATGCAGGCTATGCTGAGCCAGCAGGTAATGGTAAGTTCGGTGGACCAGATCCCAGAACATATTGAAGTCTTAGAAAATACTTATCCCATGCGCTTAGCCACAGAGGCAGGGGAGAAGCCTTTTTCTGTGGACTTAGAGCTGAGCTTAGTGTCCGGACAGCCGGAGAAAATTATTAGCTACACTTTGCAGCCGGAGCTTCAGGAGCATAAGATGATCGGCGATAAGCTGGTGTTCCGTGGCATTGGCAGATTGCATGTTTTATATTCCGGACAGGATGGGATCATTCATAGTGAAGATATGGAAGTGCCTTTTTCCCAATATGCGGAGCTGGAAAAAGAATATCCGGAAAATGCCTTATCCCAGATCCAGTTTGCCGTTACCAATCTGGAACTGCAGCAAAATGAGTCAGGCCAACTGGACCTGAAGGCAGGAATGACAGGCCAGTATACGGTCTATGACTGTGTGATGCTGAAGATCGTGGAAGATGCTTATCGGCCCGGCTGGGAAATTGAAAAGGAAACTATAGCGTTAGAACTCCCAGCGCTGCTGGATCGCCATAGAGAGAATATTCCCATACAGGTACTGGCTGAGAATATATCAGATGTTCTGGATGTGGTTTTTTATCAAGAACAATCCCATCCTTATTGGGAAGAGGGCTATTGGTGCGCAGAGCCGGAAGGGATGTTTCAGGTGCTCTATCGGGATATGGAAGGACAGCTGCAGGCAGCGCTGATCCCTTGGTCTGGTAGTTGGTCACTACCTGCTGAAAAAGAAACCACCGCCCGTGCCAGCTGGCATAAAACAGGCAATATTCTATATGCACCCGGTATAGGAGGCATTGTGCTGCAGGCGGACAGTTATGTTGATGTGGATACAATGCAAACCCAAGGTTTGCCTATGATTGCGAAATTAACAATGGGGCAACCTGTAAAGGGTCATGAGGATCGTCCCAGCTTGATCTTATGCAAATGTCAGGATGAAACATTATGGGAGCTGGCGAAAAAGACAGGCTCAACCGTAAAGGCTATTTGCAAAGCAAACGGTTTGGAGGATATGCCGGAGCCCGGCCGGGTTTTGCTGATCCCAGTGTCATAAACGAAAACCCGCCGCTGCAATTTTGCAGCGTCGGTTTTAACGGATTGTCGCATTCGGGGAGAATGTCCGTCATCTATACAATACGGCAGTTAAGTTTGCAGAAGCAAGAAAAATCTGTCGAAAGCATTTATTATTTCATCTTGTGTTCCTGATTGTTTGGTGGTATACTATATAAGGAAAAATTTATACAGAAGGTGCTTGTATTATGACGAAAATTGATATTTATTCCGGCTTTTTAGGGGCAGGAAAGACC